>DAIUFO010000057.1:0-14532 GCA_036844545.1 Chloroflexota bacterium | reverse complement strand
CGGGTTGGCGGCGTCGCCCAGCTTCTTGCCGGTCTGCCCCTCGATGTGCTTCAGCGCCTCCATGGCCTGCTCCCACATGCCTTCGGGGAACTGCGTGCCGCTGTCGTAATAGGCGTTGCAGGCTTCGGTGGTGATGGTGAAGCCGGCCGGCACGGGCAGGCCGGCTCGGGTCATCTCCGCGCAGCCCGCGCCCTTACCTCCCAACAGATCGCGCATATCAGCGCTGCCTTCGCTGAACAGGTACACCCACTTCTTGGCCATATTCAGCAATTATCGTTGCTCGGAAGCCGCTCGGCGATTAAAGCCGGAAGCTTGCTAAAATACCGGCCAAGGAGGGCAACACGATGGCTTTGGACTCGACGTCCGCGGGGGGCGAATCATTCTCGGCACCGCCAGTCGCAGCATCACCGGATTCCGGCTACCCGATCAACGTCGCATATGACCGGCCACCACAGCATCAGCGCTTTTGGGCCATCCCCTTGTTCGGGATCCTGGCTAAGTCCATCATCCTAATTCCCCACGTCATTGTCCTGTACATGCTGCAGGTGGTGGTGCGGCTGGTCCAGTTCATGCTGTGGATCCCGGTCCTATTCGGGGGCCACTACCCGTTGTGGGGCTACGCCCTGGTGGGCGGCACGATCCGCTGGTCAACCCGAGTCACAGCCTTTCTCCTTGGCCTGACCGACGAGTACCCGCCTTTCACCTTTCGCAGCGCCAGCGAAGAAGGCCGCGTCTTTTCCGTCCAAGTCCGCATGGAGATCCCGGCGCGGAACAGCCGCTTCTGGGCCATCCCGCTGCTGGGCATCACTGTTAAGGTCTTGATCCTGATCCCCCACCTGATCATCCTGTCTACGCTCGGATCAGTGATCTATGTGGTGGCGCTGGTGCTGTGGATACCGGTCCTATTCGGTGGCCACTATCCGGATTGGGGCTACCAGGTGGTGGGTGGGACCATCCGCTGGTCCACACGGGTACTGGCCTACATGGACGGTCTCACCGACCGCTACCCGCCGTTCTCGTTCGACTAAGATGCGGACTAGCGGTTCGGCTGGTTGATCCAGCCGCTGAGCACGGCGGCGACCGCCTCCGGCTTGGCGCCCGCCAACTGCGCCAGGTGTTCGGCCAGGAAGCGGCCGCGGCGCTGCGCCTCCGACTGCTGCGCCTCTTCTTCGCCCGCTTCCTCTTGGACCCAGCGAGCCGCCTCCGCTTCGAACGTCGTGTCCGACCCGGCGGCGGCTTGCGCCTTCATCTCGGCGCGCGCCGCCCGCGCCGCCGCCGCCCGATCCTTGGCCATGACCGTCCATTCGTCGAGCTGGGCACGCCGGGCCCGATACTCCTCAAGGTGGTGCTCGTCTGAGTCGAGCGATTTGGCCAGCTGGGAATTCGGCTTGGGGCCGATACCGACGTTCAGACCAACGGCTACCGCCATCACGGTGGCCATCAGCAGCCCGGCCACGGACGCGTACACGGCATTGGTGGCGGTCTGCACCGACGATATGCCCAGGCATTGCGCTGGGCTGGGCACGGCCGAGCACAGCGCGGAATCCTGCGCGGTTTGGACGGCGTAGATGCCGGCAGCAGCCAGCACCACCACAAAAGCCACGACCAGGCCGCCCACCAACGCGGGCCGCGAGCGCATCACGCTAGCCTACCATCCAGGCACAGAGCCGCGACCCATCCCATCACTACAAGTGTCGTCCGACGGGCGCTCAAGCTTGAGTCGCGAAAGGCCATAATTTGAGCCATGATGCCAAGGTCTCGAGAGCGCCGAGCCTATGTCCGCATCCGGCTGGACATTCCCGCGACTCTCTATCTCCAGTCGTCCGACGACCTGCGGCGGACGGTCCGGATGTTCAGCCTCGGCGGCGGCGGCTGCGGCATCTACCTGGCGAGTCTCGAAGAGCTGACGCTGGAAGCCACGCACCAAATTCGTTTCGAGCTGCCCAGCCGCTCAGATGCGCTCTTCTTAGACTGCCAGATGGTGCAAGTGGAGACGGACAAGGACGAACAGGGCCAGGTCGTCCGCCTGGCCTTCATCCAGCCCCGGGCCGGCTACCAGGACGCGGTCGTCTCCTACATCCAGAACCGCGAGCGTTTCGACCGTGTGGCCTTCAAAGTGACGATGCCGATCGCCATCGAGGCCCAAAGCGGCCTGCGGCAATTCGTGCCCTACAAAGGCACGACCCTTGAAGCCGGCCGCGACTATGCCCTATGCGAGATGCCGAAGTTCCTGCTCGGTATCGGTTCGCATGTGGTGGCCACCTTCCTCGGGCCGAAGTTTCGGGACGAGATCTTCTTGCCGGCCGAGGTGGCCAAGCTCGAGTACAACCCCGCCAACGGCAGATACAGAGTACGCATCGCCTTCGACACGCCCAGCGATCAGATGGTGGAGTTCATCCGCAAGCAATACGTAGGGAAGTTCAAGCCGATCTAGCCGGCTACTTTCGGGGCCCTTCCTTCAGCCACTCGACGTCGCCGTGGTAGTCGGCCCGCCAGGGGTGTTTCGCGTATTGGGCATGCTCCCGGCGCGCATCGCCAATGGTGGTGTTGGGGCCGTGGCCGGGCATGACCACCGTCTCGTCGGCCAGCGGCAGCAGGTGCGTGACGATGGAGCTCACGATGATGCCCAGGTCGCCTGGCGCCGAGGTGCGGCCCGGGCCGCCCTGGAACAGCGTGTCGCCCGAGATCAGCGCTCGGCCGATTTTCAGGCAAATGGAGCCAACTGTATGGCCCGGTGTGTGCAGGATCGTGACGCGCTTGCTGCCGACCATCACCTCGTCGCCGTGGGCCATGCGCTTGTCGATGCGCTCCGCCGGGATGTTGACCTCCTTGTCGCCGACAATCACCGGCGCATTGGTCGCCTTGCGGACCGGGTCGTAGGTCATCCAATGGTCGTGGTGCCAATGGGTGGCCACGATCTGGTGGACGTTGCCGATCTCGGCGATTGCCTCCAGCAGCGGCTGCTCGTCCAGCGGCATATCGATCAGCAGCGCGTCCTTGGCGTCTGCATCGTGCAGCAGGTAGGCGTTGTTGCCATACGGCCCCATGGGCCCAACCTTGACGATTGAGAACGAATCTTCCGTGTAAACGACAGCTTTGGGTGCGGCCATGGAGATACCGTACCAGGCTATACTGTGGCCACAACGTTATGGCCACACAAGTAGGCATTCGAGAGCTTCGAGACCACGCCAGCAAGATCCTCAAGCGAGTTGCCGAGCGTGGGGAGACGATCGAAGTGTGCAACCGCAACAAGGTCGTCGCTCGTATCGTTCCGGCCCAGCCATTCGATCTCGCCGCAGCATGGAAGGCCTGGAACGAGCAAGCCGACAAAATCGCGGCGGAAATCAGCGCAGAGTGGCAGGGCCCTCAGGATGCAGTCGCCGCTGTCCGTGAGCAACGTGACACCTACGTGTACCGCAATGAGCCAGGATGGATGAGCGGCGACGGTAGTTGACGCCAGCGTTTGGGTAGGCCGCTATCTCGTAGAGGACGTGCACCACGAGGCCAGCGTCTCCTGGTTCCGCAATGGTCTGGCTCCACAAGCCATCTTGGCGGCGCCGGTGCTCGTGCTGGCGGAGGTGGCAGGTGCAATTGCGAGACGCACGGGAAATCGCAGCGCCGTCCAGAACGCTTTGGACCACATGCGGGCCAGCCCACAACTCCGGATGGTAGCCCTTGACCCGACGCTGGCTCTGCAAGCCGCCTACATTGGTGCCGACCTTCGCATTCGCGGTGCGGATGCGTGCTATGTCGCGGTGGCGGTTCATCTGGGCATGCCGCTGGTGACCTTCGATAACGAGCTTGCCACCCGCGCCAGAGCAATAGTCGAAGTAATCCGGCCGTCTTAGGTGGCGGCTACTCCACAATCCCCGTCCGCTTGTCCTTGCCGCTGAGCTTGCGGCCGAGCCAGGCGAAGGGATCGTAGTACTCCGTCACCACGCGCTCCTTGAGGGGGATGATGGCATTGTCCGTGATGTGGATGTGCTCCGGGCACACCTCCGTGCAGCACTTGGTGATGTTGCAGAATCCCAGCCCGGCCTTGTGCTTGAGCAGCTCGCGGCGGTCATTGGTGTCCAGCGGGTGCATCTCCAGCGCCGCCAGACGCACGAACAGCCGCGGCCCGGCGAAGGCCTTCTTATTGTCCTCATGGTCGCGGATGACGTGGCACACGTTCTGGCACAGGAAGCACTCGATGCACTTGTGGAACTCCTGCACCCGGTCGATGTCCTCCTGGTACATGCGCCGCCTGCCGTCCGCATCAGGCGGCTTGGGCTTGAAGGCCGGAATCTCCTTGGCCCGCTCGAAGTTGAACGACACGTCCGTGACGAGGTCGCGGATCAGCGGGAATGTTTTGATGGGCGAGACGGTGATGGTCTGGCCCGGCTGGAACAGGTCCATGCGGGTCATGCACATGAGCCGCGGCTTGCCGTTGATCTCGGCGCTGCACGAGCCGCACTTGCCAGCCTTGCAGTTCCAGCGCACGGCCAGGTCGTTGGCCTGGGTGGCCTGCAGGCGGTGGATCACGTCCAGCACGACCATGCCTTCATCCACTTGGATCTGGTAGTCCTGATAGGCTCCGCCGGACTGATCCCCACGCCAGACGCGGAAGGTGAACGTTTGGGGAGGCTTGACAGCCGGGGCTGCGCTCGGGGTTGGAGCCTCAGCTACTGCAGCCACTAAGCTTCCCTCACCCTCGCCCTCTCCCGCCGCGGCGGGAGAGGGGATTGGCGCGCTACCAGCATTAGTGGGCCTCCTCGAATAGTTCCTTGAGGTCATCCGGCATTTCGGGCAGCGGCTCCTGGCTCAACTCCAGATCGCCGTTCTTGGGCCGAATCACGATGTTGACCTTGCCCCACTGGGGATCGGGCCCGGGGTAATCGTCGCGGGTGTGGCCGCCGCGGCTTTCCTTGCGCTCGATCGCAGCCAGCGTGCAGCACTCGGACACGCGCAGCATGTTGTGCAGGTCCAGCGCCGTGTGCCAAGCGGGATTGTAGGCCCGGCCACCCCCCACGGTCACCTTCTCCAGCCGCTGCTTGAGTACTTGGAGCGTATCCAGCGCCTCCTTCAGCTCGGGCTCAACCCGAATGAGTCCTACATTCTTCTGCATGCAGTCCTGCAGGTCGGCATGTATAGCGTACGGGTTCTCACCACCAGTGCCGCTGAACGGCTTGAGCATGAGCTGAATGCTGCAGTCGACTTCCTCGGGGTTCACGTCGGGCATGCTGGTGATGCCCTTGGCGTACTGGGCCGCGTGCAGCCCGGCTCGGCGGCCGAACACCAGCAGGTCGGACAGCGAATTGCCGCCCAGGCGGTTGGCGCCGTGCAAGCCCGCCGCCACCTCGCCGGCGGCGAACAGGCCCCTCACCGTCGTCGCCGTCGTGTCGGCGTCCACTCGAACACCGCCCATGACGTAATGGCAGGTAGGCCCGATCTCCATCGGTTCCTTGGTGATGTCCACGTTGGCCAGCTCCTTGAACTGGTGGTACATGGACGGCAGCCGCTTCTGGATGTAGTCCGCTGGCCGGCGCGAGGCGATGTCCAGGAACACCCCACCGTGGGGCGAGCCGCGCCCGCTCTTGCTTTCGGAATTGATAGCCCGGGCGACTTCGTCGCGGGGCAGCAGGTCGGGCGTGCGGCGATTGTTGGCCTTGTCGGTATACCAGGCGTCGGCTTCGGTCTCGTTGTCGGCCGTCTCGGCTTTGAAGAAGTCCGGGATGTAGCTGAACATGAACCGCTCGCCCGAAGCATTTCGCAGAGTGCCGCCGTCGCCGCGGACACCCTCTGTCACCAGCAGGCCGCGCACGCTGGGCGGCCAGATCATGCCGGTGGGATGGAATTGGACCATCTCCATGTCGATCAGCTCGGCGCCGGCATTCAGGGCCATGGCCGGGCCATCGCCTGTGTATTCCCACGAATTGGAGGTCACTTTCCAGGCTTTGCCGATGCCGCCGGTGGCCAGCACCACCGCCTTGCACTTAAACAGCACGAAGGTGCCGCTCTCGCGCCAGTAGCCGAACGCGCCGGCGATCTTGTCGCCATCCTTCAGCAGGCGCTGGATGTTGAGCTCCATGAACACGTCGATGCCCTTGTGGACCGCGTGCTGTTGGAGCGTCCGAATCATTTCCAGACCAGTGCGGTCGCCTACGTGGGCCAAGCGTGCGTAGCGGTGCCCGCCGAAGTCGCGCTGCAGGATCAGGCCATCTTTGGTGCGATCGAACAGCGCGCCCCACTCCTCCAGCTCGAGTACACGGTCCGGCGCCTCCTGGGCGTGGATCTGGGCCATGCGCCAGTTATTGAGCATCTTGCCGCCGCGCATGGTGTCGCGGAAGTGGACCTTCCAATTGTCCTCGGGCCAGACGTTGCCCAGCGCCGCCGCGATGCCGCCTTCGGCCATGACGGTGTGGGCTTTGCCGAGCAGGCTCTTGCACACCAGCGCCGTCTTGGCGCCTTCAGCGGAGGCCTCCACGGCTGCGCGCAGCCCGGCGCCGCCGGCGCCCACCACGATGACGTCGTACTCGTGAGTCTCGTACGGTTCGACGGCCATTTAGAACACCACCCGCGGGTCGAGGATGACACCGGCCGAGGCCAGCCGAACGTACATGTCGGTGAAGGCCACGAACACCAGGCTGCACCAGGCGATGAGCATGTGATGCTCGTTGAGGAAGCTGACCCTACGCCACAGCCGGTAGCGCAGCGGATGGCGTGACAGCATGTCCAGGTAGCCGCCGACCAGGTGCCGGCAGGAGTGGCAGGACAGGCTGTAGGTGGTCAGCAGGATGGCGTTCACCAGCAGCACCAGCGATCCCAGACCGATCATGAAGTGGCCGTGCAGGCTGAAGGCTTTGACAGCGTCGATCCACAGGAACACCACCACGACCAGCGCCGGCCAGAAGGCGTAGCGATGGATGTTCTGGATGATGAACGGGAAGATCGTCTCGCCCTTGTAGCGCTTGGGCGCGTCGGGCACGACGCAGGCCGGAGGAGCCCAGAAGAAGGAGCGGTAATAGGCTTTGCGGTAGTAGTAGCAGGTAAGCCGGAACGCGAGCGGAAAAATCGCAATGATGAATGCCGGCGAAAAAGCCCAGGGAATGAAGCGGTAGCCCTCAACGCAGTTGGTGGCCAGGCACGGCGAGAAAAATGGGGAGATGTACGGATCGGCGTAGTAGTGATCGGCGCCGAAGACCATCGCCCACGTGGTGTACAGGACGAAGCCGCCCAGCACCGCGACGGTAATGAGTGGCTCCAGCCACCACAGATCGATGCGCTCCGTGCCCTTCGGAGCGACCCTCACCCGGCCGCCTACTGCCGCGGCCAATGTCGTCCTTGCATGCCTTGATTATCCCGCACATGACCGATGCTTCTTTTTGGCACGGCTCTTGCGTTTCCGAACCGGTCTTGGCACGGAAGGTGGTCGCGTGGAACTAGAGCAGACCCAATCTCTCCAGCCGCAGATGAGCATTGCCATCACGGCGAACCTGATTACCTCGCTCAAGATCCTGCAGCTCTCTTCAGAGCAGCTGGAACAGACGATCGAGCAGGAGCTGACGAACAACCCGGCGCTGGAGGTGGAGGAGCGCGAAACGTGCTCCGTGTGCGGCGGTCTGCTGCGGGATGGGCGCTGTCCGGAATGCGCTGGCGAGGCCGCCGCGACCACGCCGGACGTGGATGCCAGATCTCCCTGGGAGGAGGATTCCTACGACGCCTGGCGGATCGATACGCGGCCCAACAACGCCAACGACGATGATTACGATCCTATCTCCCTCGCCGCGTCCGAAATGAGCCTCCAGGACTATTTGCTGGATGTGCTCCAAAGCGCCATCTCCAGCCAGGACGCCCCCATCGCCGAGTATCTCATCGGCAGCCTCGACGAGTCCGGCTATCTTACCGTCGGCGACGACGAGGTGGCGGAGGCTTGCGACGTCAGCCCGGAGCGGGTGCGGGACGTGATTGCCGTCCTGCAGCAGCAGGACCCGCCCGGCGTCGGCGCCCGGAGTCCGCGAGAGTGCCTGATCATCCAGCTCAGGCATCTGGCCGAAGATGGTAAGGGCGACCAGCTCGCGGTGCGCATCCTCAACGAGTGCTTCGAAGAGCTTGGCCAGCACAAGTTCGAGGCCATCGCCTCCAGGTTGCACGTCAAAGCTGACCACGTGCTGGCCAGTTGGGCCTTCATCAAGGACAACCTCACGCCATTCCCCGCCTGGAGCTTATGGCAAAACGGGCAGCGGGTGTCCACCCGCGGCAGCGGCTTCGTGCGGCCGGACGTGGCTATCAAACCTTCGGAGGACGGCTACACGGTCGAGGTGCTGGAAGAGGCGCGCTATCAGTTCCGCATCAACGACTTCTACCGCGAGCTGCTGGGCGAGCACGAGCTCCAAGCCGACGAGCGGGATTTCATCCGCAAGCACACCAACCAGGCCAAGTTCTTCATCGGCTTCGTCAAGGAGCGCTGGGACACCATACGCCTGATCACCGAGTGCATCGTCGATATTCAGCGCGACTTCCTGGACCACGGCATCCGCAAGCTCAAGCCGCTGACGCGCTCGGAGGTGGCCTACCGCGTCGGCCTGCACGAATCGACAGTCAGCCGCGCTACCGCCAACAAGTTCATGCTGCTGCCCACCAAACAGGTCATCAGCTTCGACGATGTGTTCGACGGCTCGCTGGCCATCAAGGACGCCATCCGCGAGCTCATCACCAAAGAGGAGCAGCTGCAGCCCCTCAGCGACGAGGAGATTGCCGGCGAGCTGCGAGAGCAGGGTATGTTCGTCGCCCGCCGGACAGTGGCCAAGTATCGCGAGGCCATCCACATCCTACCCTCGACGCTTCGCAGCCGCGCCCATCAGAACGCGCTGCGGGCCAAGCTGGCAAGCTAAGCGCTAGTCGCGAATCTTCTGTAGGAACCACTCGGTGGGCATGGCTTGGCCGAGCCCGCGCTCGCGCGCAAGGTGGTACACCCGCCCGGCCACCGCGGCGAATTGCAGGCCCTGGGTGCCGGTGTTTACGAACAGGCTCACCTGCTCGGGGCTGGTCCGGCCCGTGGCCCGGCCGGCCTGGATGTCGACCAGGTTGGTCCATTGCGTTTCCTGGCCCGGCTGGCTTCTGGGGATGCGCGCCCGCTCCTCGGGCTGGCCGGTGACGTACGCCGCCATGCTCGAGGCTGGCCACTCCACGCCCGGCAGCGGGTACGCCGGCGGGATCGATTGAATGCCCAGCTGGACGGCCACGTCGGCTCGCTCGATGATCCCTTTGCTCAGCTCGCGCCGGGTGACGCAGGTCACATGTGTTCCGGCCTCCAGCCAGGCGGCGTCGAACGTGGCCGCAATCGAATCCGTTACGGTGGCCACTACGTGGCTGCCGCGGACGGCCTTCTCCGGGCTGTCGACCGGCACGATCTCGATGCCCAGCTTCTCCGTCATTGTCTCGGCGAAGGCCATGCGGTGGCTGGCGGTTGGACTGTAGACCTTCACCTGGCGCAGGCCTCGCACCTGGGCGATGGCTTCCAGGTACGTCCTGGCCATGCCGCCGGAGCCCAACAGGCCCAGCACATTGGCATCCTCACGAGCCAGCTCGTCGGCGCCCAGCCCGGCGCAGGCGCCTACCCGCATGTGCTGCAGGTAGCCGTCGTTCATGAGAGCCAGCGGCTCGCCGTTGTGGACGCTGTAGCACAGGATTATGCCGGAGTACGTGCCAGGCTCGATGCAGTATTTTTCCTCGGTCTGCTGCTCGGTCCAGTACACCACATCGGACTTGATACGGATGGCGACCACGCCCGTGGTGCGGCACACACCGCTCATGCTGCCCCAGCGGTAGTAGTCCTCCTGCCGGCCAGTCGGAGCGTAGATGTCGATGCGGGGAATGTAGGCCGCGTCGCCGCGCGCCAGGTCGCGATAGCCGGCCCGCAGCGCCTCCAGGCAGGACGGCATGTCCAACAGGCTCTCGACGTCGGCGTTGCTCAGATACAACATGGCTTCACGGTACCACCCAGCAGCCTGTCCCTCCGCGGAGGGACAGGCTAGGCGAGGGTCCTAAGCCTTGCCCGGGCCTCCCGTAGAATGAGGAGGATGTCCATGTACCAGCTCATCGAAGAAGCCCTCGACCAGCTCACGTTCCTCGAGCCACTCGCCGACAGCCTGCAGAAGGCGATCGGCCAGCTGCTCGAGCAGGGTGGCGAATCGGCCAAGCTGGCCAAGGACGCCCTCAACGGCGTTTGGTTCGAGCATCCGCTGCACCCAGCCATGACCGACATCCCAATTGGCGCCTGGACCTGCTCCACCATGCTGGACCTGGCCAGCGCCAGCGACGAGCGCCTGGCCAAGGCCGCCGACGTGCTGGTCGGCGTGGGCTGCGTGGGCGCGGTCGGCGCCGCCATCACCGGCCTGGCCGACTGGCAGGACACGTACGGCAAAGAGCGCCGCACCGGCCTGGCCCACGCGCTCTTGAACACCGGCGCGCTGGCCATGTTCCTAACGTCGCTGTCGCTGCGCCGGTCTGGCGCCCGCTTCCCCGGCATCCTGGCCTCGATGACCGGCTACGGCCTGGCGCTGAGCGCCTCCTACCTCGGCGGCGGCTTGGTCTTCCGCGGGGGCACCCAGGTGAACCGCACCGCCTGGATCGAAGGGCCTGAGGACTGGACCGCGTCGATCGCCAATAGGGCGGTTTCGGAGGGCAAGCTGGTGCGCGCCAACGCCGGCGACGTACCAGTGCTGCTGTGCCGGCAGAATGGCCAGCTGTACGCCATGTCTGCCGTCTGCCCGCACGCCGGCGGCCCGCTGGACGAAGGCGCCCTGGAGGGTCGTACGGTCATCTGCCCCTGGCACGCCTCGCAGTTCGACCTGGCCGATGGTTCCATCGTGCACGGCCCTGCCAGCGTCCAGCCGCCGCTGTACGACACGCGGGTGAAGAAGGGCCAGATCGAGGTCAAGCGCCGGGCACGATAAAGCGTGATCGCCATCCTGAGCTGCTGGCCGCCATCTGTCGCCGCCGGCTCGGGAACGACTGTCTCGCAGAACCGTCTCGTCGACGCGCTCGCCCAAGCCGGCCTCCAAGCCGAAATGCTCTACACCAGCCGCTTCGCCACCTCGCCGGCAGAGCTCGACGAGCGCCGGCGCCTCAACGCCAAGCTTGGGCCTGACCTGGAGCGCTACGATGCCGTGCTGGGCATCGACGGCGAAGGCTGGCAATGGGCTGCCGGGAGCTCGCGGCGAACGCCGTACGTCGCCTTCTGCGAGGCGGTATTGGTCGAGGTGCTGCCCTTCGAGGAGGCCGCAACCGCCGAGCTGCTGGGCGCCCAGGCCGGATGGGAGGCCGCCGCCGCGCGATCCGCCGATACCATCGTGGCCCGATCGGCCTTCGCCGCCCGACGCGTTGCCGAGGCCTACGGCGTGCCCCACGACCACATCACGGTCCTGCCCATCCCATTCGACGTGGACGCCTGGCGTGCTTCGCTGCCGGCTGCCGCTAAGGAGCCTCTGGTGCTGGCCGTTGGCCACGCTTACCCACGCAAAAACTACCCCGGCCTGCTCGCGGCCTGGCCCTCGGTGGTGGCCGCATACCCCGACGCCCGGCTCACGATCGTGGGCGCCGGTCCCGAGAGCTCGCTGCTCGGGCGCATGGCAGCCGGCTTGCCCTCGGTCAGCCTGCTCGGCCACATCTCGTTCGCTGATCTGGTAGCCCTGTACGCTCGCGCCAGCGTCTTCTGCCATCCCTCCCTGCAGGAAAACTTCGGCATCGCCGTGGTCGAGGGCCTCGCCTCCGGCGCGTCCGTCGTAACCCACAAGCATCCAGCTCTCCTCGAGAACACCGCCCGCCTGCCCGGCACGTGGGCAGTCGACGCCGCCGATCCAAGCGCGCTGGCCAAGGGCCTGATTGCCGCTCTCTCCGCTCCGACTCCCTGGCCCGACCACCGTCTCGACACCCTCCGCCACAAGCTCAACCCTCAGCGCGTCGGCCAGCAGCTGCGAGAACTGCTCACGAACTTGCGGCCAGCCTAGCCGGGCAAGGCTTGTGCGTGCAAAGAACAGCAACCCATGCAAGACCCCCTCATCAAAGGCCATCCCCTGCACGCGAGGCTGTCGGACTACGTACGGCATCAAGTTATACTTGGGCCTATGAGTACGACTAGATTGGCCAAGGTAGGGACGAAAGGCCAAGTAGTCATTGCTAAGGAGATCCGTGACGAGCTGGGTATCGAGCCAGGCTCACAAGCCGTGCAGCGCCTCGTGGACGGCCACGTGGAGCTCCAATTCTTGCCGCCGCCCCATAACCGCTCGCTAGCTGGCGTCCTCCATCCATACATCAAAAGGTCGATAGGGCCGACCGATGAGGATTGGCAGCATGCGCGGGAGCTAGCCTGGGCCGAGCGAGCGCGCGAAATCATGGAACGCGCAGAGTAACTCGCCTGCCAGGATTTCTCGACACCAACGTCATCCTGCGGTATTTCACGCTCGATCCGTCCGACCAAGGCGCCGCGGCCCGCGATCTCATCGACAGCGCGGACACACTGTACATCACCCATGCCATCTTGGCCGAGACAGGTTACGTACTGACTTCCGTCTACAAAACG
Organism: Chloroflexota bacterium; assembly: GCA_036844545.1. Taxonomy (GTDB): domain Bacteria; phylum Chloroflexota; class JAJPGV01; order JAJPGV01; family JAJPGV01; genus DATGVV01. The sequence goes on along the minus strand of DAIUFO010000057.1, from coordinate 1,970 downwards.
CCGCGAGCCGAGGTCGTCGACCGGCTGATCGAGTTGATCCACAAACAGAACATCACGACCTGGGACGGCAGTAGAGCCGACACCACGGCAGCCTTGCTGTTGTGCCGAAACTCCAACCGGGTTGCGTTCGCCGATGCCCTGCTGTGGGCCACCGCTCGCGCTTCGCGGACGCCGGTCGTCTACACGTTCGACCAGCGTTTTCCCGAAGACGGCATTCACGTCCGGCGGCCCGGCGGCTAGCTACTCCGCGTCGCTGACCCACAGCTCGTAGCGGTTGCCGTCGGGGTCGCGGACGTAGCACGAGTAGCCCTTGCCGTCGTTGTGGTCGCGCATGCCGTCCACTTCCGCCCCGGCGGCGCTGAGAGCCTGCTGCAGCTGCTCCTTGGGCTGGTAGTCCACAGCCATGGTGTAGTGCGGGAAGCCCGATGGCGGACGCGAACCGCCGTCCAGGCTGGCCAGAGCGACACGAAGGTTGCCGACTTCGATGAACACCTCGTCGATGGTCCCGCCGTCGCCGGGGTGCTGGATGCGATTGGCCACTTTGCCGCCGAGCACTTGCGTGAAGAAGCGCTCGGTCTCAACAGGGTTGGTGGTTGGCAGAGCAAGGGTCCTGACGCGTTTGACAGCTGGCATGCCGCCATCTTACGCCGCCGCCGCTCGCTGCCCACCTGACCAACGCCTTCGATTTCGGCCAGCAGCCCTGGGACGTCCGGCCAGGCGCTACGCTGGCAGACATGAAGCTCTACGTCATGCGCCACGGCCCGGCTGAAGATCGCGGGCACGGGGTGCCCGAGTTCGACCGCCAGCTCACTCCCAACGGCCGCGAGCAGACGGCAGCGGCCGTTCGCGGGCTGGCCGGGCTTGGCCTCAAGCCGGCCCAGATCGTCTCCAGCCCGCTGGTCCGTTGCATGCAGACGGCGGAGCTGGCCGCCACGTGAGCCGGATGTTCGTCACCGGTGCCAGCCGACGCGCTCGCTGCCGGGGCCTCACCTGGCGAGATCCTGCAAGCCATCCGCCAGCGGCCGGACGGCCTGCTGCTGGTTGGCCACGATCCGGACCTGAGCCGGCTGGTGAGCTGCCTGCTCGGCGGTGGCTCGGCGGCATTCATTGATTTCTCCAAAGGCGGTGTGATCGCGCTGGAGTCGAAGGGTCAGCCGCAAGCCGGCTCCTGCCACCTGCTGTGGTACCTCCGCCGCAAGCAGCTGGCGCAGCTCGGGGGCTAAGCGATCCGGCTGAGGTTGCGGCTGGGGAACACCCGCGAGCGAGCGGCCGAGGCCTCCCGCAGGAGCCGGCGCTGGACGTCCTGGCCCCGTCCCGACACTGTTCGCCGCGTGTAGCTGCCATCCGGGCCCAGCTCGTACGTCTGGCGGGTGTCGGCCAGGTAACCCTCCAGGATGGTCATGAGCTGCCGGCGGATGCCCGCGTCCGCCACAGGCGCCAGCACCTCCACACGGTAGTCCAGGTTGCGCTGCATGACGTCGGCACTGCCCATCAGCACCTCCTCCTCGCCGCCGTTGTGGAAGGAGAAGATGCGGCTGTGCTCCAGGAAGCGGCCCACCAGGCTGAACACACGGATGTTCTCGCTCAGCTTGGGCACGCCCGGCCGCAGGCAGCAGATGCCGCGGACCAGCAGGTCCACCTGCACTCCAGCCTGGCTGGCTGCGTACAAGGCATCGATCAGATCGGGATCGGTGAGCGCGTTCAGCTTGAACAGCAGCCGTCCGTGGCGATGCGCGTGGTGAGCTGCCACCTCGCGCTGGATGCGCTGCTTGAGGCCCTGCCGCAGGTTCACCGGAGCTACCAGCAGCGTGCGGTAGCGCGTTTGCCGCGAGTAGCCAGTCAGGAAATTGAACACCTCCGAGGCGTCGGCGCCAACTTCCTCGCGGCACGTCAGCAAGCCTACGTCCGTGTACAGCCGCGCCGTGGTGCGGTTGTAGTTGCCGGTGCCGACGTGGACGTAGCGGCGGATG
>DAIUFO010000056.1:8964-14680 GCA_036844545.1 Chloroflexota bacterium | reverse complement strand
CGTGAGTGGATGATGACGTCGCCCAGGCGAGCTTGCAGACGGGGCACGACCTGCGTCTCCCACATGAAGCGCATCTCGTGCGGCACGCCGGGCATGGCCGCGATGACGTGTCCGTGGCGCTCGCTCCACCAGCCGGGCGCGGTGCCGCGCGGGTTGGGCAGCGCCATCGTCGACGCCGTGCGCGTCGCTTGCTTGAGGTTGCGCTCCGGCATGGGATTGCCGCGGCGGCCGAAGTGGGCGCGCAGATCGGCCTCCAGCGCCGCATCCCGGAAGATGTCCTCGCCCAACACGGCGGAAATGGCTTCGCGGGTGAGGTCGTCCTCGGTCGGCCCCAGACCGCCGCTGCAAATGACCAGGTCGGAGCGCTTGAAGGCGCGGTCCAGCACGTCGCTGAGGCGGCCCAGGTTGTCGCCCACGGCGGATACCCAGTAGAGGTCGATGCCCAGCGCCGGCAGCTGCTGCGCCAGCCACGAGGCATTGGTATCGGTGATCTGTCCCATCAGGATCTCCGTCCCGATGGAGACGATCTCGCTCCGCATGCTTTGTAGGTTAGCGGTTAGCCGGAGCAGGCCTGGACGATGCGGCCGGCTATTTGGGGCAGCCTAGCGGCGGACGGGTCCGGCGGCGCGGCCGACGAAAGCGGCAGCCTGGGAGCGGCGGGCGAGGTGCAGCTTCTGAAAGATGCTGCTGACGTAGGTCTTGACAGTGTGCGGGCTGAGCGACAGCTCGGCGCCAATCTCGCGGTTGGTCTTGCCCTCGGCAATGAGCGGCAGGATGCGGCGCTCCTGATTGGACAGCGTCGCCAATGAATCGTCCAACTGGGCGCTGCCACCGCGGCGCACGAACTCCAGGGCAGCCCGCGTGACGTCGGGGTCCAGCAGCGAGGCGCCCGCGGCCACCTTCTCGACCGCCTCGATGAGCCGCTCGGGATCGGTTTGCTTGAGGAGATAGCCCGCGGCGCCGGCCATGATGGAGGCGATAACGGCGTCCTCGTCGGGATATGAGGTCAGCATGATGATGCGCGTCTGTGGGCGCTCGGAGAGAATGGCGCGGCAGGCTTCCACGCCGTCGCCATCTGGCAGGCGGACGTCCATCAGGACCACGTCGGGCTCGGTACGGAGGGCCTCGATCACGGCTTCGTCGGCGCTGCCCGCCTCGGCGACCACGTCGACTGAGGGCACCGTCTGAAAGAGCGACGCCAGGCCGATGCGCAGCACCTTGTGGTCGTCCACCAGCATGAGCCGGATCATGGGACCTGCACCCGCACGGTGGTGCCGACGCCGGGGAGGCTGTCGATGGTCAGGTTGGCGCCCAGCTGGCTGGCCCGCTCGTGCATGTTGCGCAGGCCATCGCCTGAACGACGCGCTGGACGGCCGGGGTTAAAGCCGCGGCCATTGTCAGTGATGCTGAGCATGATACCCGAGCCCCACGGCAACGCTTCGATGGCCACTTCCGCGGCCTTGGCGTGCCGGGCGACGTTGGAAAGCGCCTCGTGGACGATATACAGCAGGTGGGTGACGCTCTCAGCGCTCAGCCGCCGCAAGTTGGCCTCGATCGTCAGCCTTGGCCGGACGCCAGTCGTCGCGGCCAGCTCATCGGCCTTGGCGTTGAGGCCGGCCTCCAGGTCGGCGCCCTCGGGCATCCCGGTGCGCAGCTCGAAGATGTAGTCGCGGATGCCCTGAATGACCTCCGTCAGCTGGCTGATGGCGCTGCCCAGCACCGCCTCCTGGTTGGCGCTGTCGCCGCGGCGCCGTCGCAGCGCGCCAAGGCTCAGGGCCACGCCATAGAGGGATTGCGTGACGCCGTCGTGGAGGTCCATGGCGATGCGCTCACGCTCGCGCAGCAGCGCCAAGGACCTAGCCTGCTCCTGCAGTTGGTCGTTGACCTGTTTGTGCTCGCTGATGTCCTTGAGGATGCAGAGCACGCCGGTGCGGCCATCGGGCAAAGGCACGGGCGACCAACTGCCCAGCACGGAAACCGGGTGGCCGTCTTTGCTGAGCCGGACGGCCTCCAGCGTGAGCGTGTCGCCGCTGGCGATCAGGCGCTGGATGGCGGCCCGGGCCCCCTCGACTCGCTCTGGAGGAAGGTGCGGCAGCGGCTTGCCGATGACTTCTTCCTTGGTCCAGCCAAAGAGCTGCTCGGCGCCGCGGTTCCAGGACCATACGCGGCACTCGGCGTCGACCATGTAGATGGCGTCGGCGGTGAGCTGCTCGATCTGGGCCGCGGCGGCCAGCGCCCGCTCCTCGGAGTGCTTGCGCTCGGTGATGTCGGTGAACATGGCCAGCATGGCCGAGGGCTGCCCATCGTCGTCCAGCAGGGGCGTACCGCTGACCAACGCCCACACGGTGCTGCCGTCCTTGTGGCGCAAGGCCACGTCGTGCTCGCCCGCCGAATGCGCGCTCCGCCCGCCGCTCATGAGGCCGGCCGACGACATCCCGAAAACGTCCACACTGCGCCGGCCCTGGAGCTCCTCGGCGGTGTAGCCCAACATGCCGCACAGGCGGACGTTCACGAAGGTGACTGTGGAGTCTGCAGCCAACAGGCAGCAGCCCTCGTGCATCGTTTCGAGGAGCCGCCGGTAGCGATCATCGCTGACGCGCAAGGCAATCCCGGCCTGCTTGAACGCCGTCGCGCCGGCAGCAGCGCTCATCGCCGCCAGCATTTTGTCCAGCTGGGCCGTCCCGACCAAGGTCACGCTTCTATTCGCCTCCACCCCCCACGCCTGCGTCTGTGCTCTAACTATCGCTCCAGAGCCCGCTCGAAAGCAAGCTCCCCCCTTTTGGGAATTAGGCGATGCTGGCGGGGAACATGAGGGACTTGACAGTCACCGGCAGCGACTCCGAGACGCCCATGGGCCGGCCGATGTCGACGTAGTCCAGGTCGCCCACGTCGATGCCGTCGATGGCGATGACGGCGCCGGGCAGGTTCAGCTCCTCCTTCAGGATGCCACCCAACGACTTAGCGATGTCGGCGTCGAGCACCAGGTACAACGGCATACTCGGATCCGTCGAGCGCTTGAGTAAGGCCTCGACCTCCTGAGCGATGCTGCGCACGATGTGATAGTTGGGCAGCTCCTGCAGCGCCAGGGCGATGGCCAGGCCTTCGCTGTACCGCGTCTGGTCGAACTTGCCGAGCGCAGCGGCCAGTGCCTGCTGCAGCGAATGGTGATTGTTCACCGCGGCTTTGACGACTTTGAGGCCGAATACCGGCAGGACACTCAGGTCAGATAGGTAGCTGGTGACGCCGCTGGCCTGGATGGTGTACTCGCCGGCGCCGATGACGGTGGCGCGGATGCCTTCGGCCGGCTCTTGGACGGCAAGCTTGGTGGGCGCGTCGCGCAAGCGTTCCCGGACGGCCGCGCCGACCAGCGGCCCGAGGTCGCCATAGGCCGTGTCGTCATGCTGGTAGATGTACTCCGACACGCCGCCGGAGAAAATGAGGTAGTCGACGGTCTTGAGGCCCTCGTAACCGATCAAGCCGTCGGCGGTGACCATCAGATCGCGCGCCAGTTGGGACTTGGGCGGGCCTTCCATGATCTCGAACAGCGAGCCAACCATGCGGTCGACCAGACCGTGCTTATCCCCATCGGCCAGCGTCTGGCCCACGGCGACGTCGCGGCCGAGCTCCTGCAGGATGCGGCGGGCGGGCTTCTCGACGCGCGTCACCTTACCGTCGTCGCCAAACGCCAGCAGGCGTGCGCCGACGCTGATGGCGGCGGTGCTGTTCACGACGCCGTGGCGGATGAGCGACAGCTTGGTGGTGCCGCCGCCCATGTCGATGTTGAGGACGGTGGCGTTCTCGTCCTTTGACAGCGCCACCGCGCCGCAGCCGTGCGCGGCCAGCAGCGCCTCGTGGTTCGGCCCGGCGGTGGCGCAGATGAACTTGCCCGAATGCCTGGCGAACAACTCGGAGATGGGCTGGGCGTTCTCTTTGTTGAGCGCCTCACCGGTGATGACCACGGCGCCGGTGTCGACGTCGTCGGGGCCGAAGCCGGCTTTGACGTACTGGTCGTCGAAGAACTCACGCAGGCGCTCGACGTCCATCATCGTGGGCGATTGGTAGGGCGTGAGCAGGATGGGCGAACGGTACAGGACCCGCCGCTCGGTCACTTCAAACTGAGTGGACAGGTCGGCGCCCTTGCGCTTGAGAGTGAGGTGGGAAAAAACCAGGTGGGAGGTGGATGAGCCGATGTCGATGCCCACCGAGGTGAGCGACAGTTGCTCCAGGCCCTCGACATCCTCGATCCGCGCGGTCGGGTCTTGGAGGGCGAGGGCCATATGAATGTGATCCGGGAAATCGTCGTCTTCGTGCACGTTCTTCAAAACTTTACGCTGCCGTAAGCTGGAAGGCCGGCATAACCTCCTTGGCGAACAGCTCCAGCGAGGTCAGGATCTGCTCCGGACTGAAGTTGCCCCAACTGAAGGAGCCGATGACGTAATTGCCGCCGGCGGCCTCGACGTAGCGCTTCAACTGCTCGCGCACGGTGGCCGGCGAGCCGACCGCCAGCTTGCCTTCCCGCAGCAGTTGGTCGAAGTCGCTCCGGTTGTTGTAGCGGTCGCCCATGCCGTGCTTGACCCACAGGTAGGCGAAGCTGCCGAAGAAGTGCTGCCACGACTCGCGGGCTTGCCGCACGGCCTGCTCGTCGGTCTCGGCCACGTGAACGTGAATGGTGAAGCCGTAGTTGGCCTCCGGCACGTGGCTGTTGAGGCGGTGGGCGTCGGATTTGTGGGCTTCGTATTCCTGACGGCAGCGGTCGATCATTTGCCACACAGCGTCAAGGCTGGGCGCGAGATGCAATGCGAAGACGGCGCTCAAGCCCTGTGAGGCGATCCAGGGGATGGACTCGGCGTTGGAGGTGGGGTACCACAGCGGTGGGTAGGGCCGCTGGACGGGCCGCAGCCGCGTCTCGATCTCGTCGTAGGTGTAGTACTTGCCGTGGTAATCCACCTGGCCGGTCGTCAGGCCCATCAGGATGACGTCGAGCGCTTCGTTGAACATGGCGCGGGACTCGTCGGCGCTGACGCCGTAGCTGGCCATCTCGAACTGCGACGCGCCGCGGCTCAGCCCGACCTCCAACCGGCCCTTGGACAGCTGGTCCAGCATGGCGATCTCTTCCATGAGCCGCAGCGGCTGGTAGAAGGGCAGCAGGTAGGCGAGCACTCCCAACCGGATGCGGCTGGTACGCTGGCTGGCCGCCGCCAGGAACAAGTTTGGAGAGGGCAGCATCGACAGCGGCGTGGAGTGGTGCTCGGCCACGTGGTAGCAGTAGTAGCCCAGCTGGTCCGCCAGCTCGACCATCCGCAGCCGCTGCTGGTACGTCTCGCCAAGCTCCCGCCCGGTGTCGTCCAGCCAATCAAAAAGGGCGAAGCGGAGGGGCGTCAAGCCGTCACGAACTGGATGCTCTGCATTTCATCCGGGGTCATGCGCTTGGAGAGCTCCAGCATTTCAAACCCCACGACCGAGCCTTGCTCGCTGAAGTCGAGGATCACGCCGGGCTGAACCTCTTCTGATTCCACAACTGGCTCGCTGTTGAGACGTATGTACAGCGCATCAGCCTGGCGGTCGATACGTACCTTCATTTCATCCTCCGATCAAAAAATAGCGTCACGACACGCGCCACACTCAGAGCCTGAAATCTTGGAAGCGCTCGGTGAGGGTATGGGGGAGCTCGCGGTAGTAGCCATCTAGGCCGGAATAGCGCTTGGCTTCGGGCAGG
>DAIUFO010000056.1:902-8954 GCA_036844545.1 Chloroflexota bacterium | reverse complement strand
TTCCTGCGCGACCCGGACGTCGCCGACCGTGAGCTTCGATTGGCCCGAGTAGAGCTTGTCCGGTGAGAGCGGGCGGAGGGGCTTGGGCTCGGCGGCGAAGTGCTGGAGCACCTCGGCGGAGGGCTTGAGGGAGCCGTCGGCGCGAACTATGCCGAAGCTGCGCTCGTGGAGGTGGGTGTTGCAGGGTGGGGCGCCGAACAGGGAGTCGTCGTAGTCGGCATAGCACCAAGCGAAGGCGCCGAGGGAGCCGGCGTTCCAGAGCTTGTCCAGGACCTCCTCGTAGTAGCTGCCGGCCTCGTCTTCGCTGGCGAAATACTGCTTGCTCAGGTAATAGCCGGGCCGTCCGTGGGGAGCAGTGCAGATGCCGAATTCCTCGAACAGCACCGGCTTGCGGCCGAGGCTCTCCGTCAAGACGTTCAGGAACGGGCAGACGTCGGAGTCGAGCTTGTCCTTGGCCCAGCGGGCGTAGACGGAGTAGCCGTGCATGCACAGGAAATCGTTCGACTCGGCCATGGTGATGGGGCTGAGGTGGCGGTCCTTGTCGACGTCTTCGGAGTGGAGGCCGCAGCTGACCAGCGCGCCGCTCCAAGCGCCCTTGATGGCTTCGACCATGCGGCTGCCCCAGGAGGCGGCAATCTCGTCGTCGCGCGGGATCTCGATGTTGGAGGTCTCGTTGCCAAGGTCCCAGAACAGGATGGCCGGGTGCTTGGCGAAGGCATTGGCCAAGGTGCGGGCCTGCAGCTCCTGAGCCTCGACGATCGAGGGGTCGGAGAAGATTGACTTGACCTGGCGGTTGAGGAGATGCTCATTGGAGATGATCGGGAACGGCGTCTGATTGGGGCCGGTCAGCTCCAGCGTCCAGTGTGGCAGCCAGTTGTAGCCGCTCATGTGGCCGGTGAACAGCGTCGGGACGCAGCGTAGGTGCAGGTCGGCGGCGATCTCGAGCACTTTCTCGAGGTTATTCATCTGGGCCACGTCGATCTTGTAGCGCTCGGGTTGGAAGTCCTCCCAGAGCAAGGAGAAGCGCACTGCCTCGATGTTGAGCTCCTTGATCTGCTCAAACTCCTGGCGCACTTCGTCGGTGGAAAAGTGCTTCCACCAATACATGGCCTTACGTTTCGGCCAGTAGTTGACGCCGAGGAGGAAATGATCCCAGGGGGCGAGTTTTGAGTTTTGAGTTTTGAGTTCAGAGTTCATGGAAGCGTCTTTAACTCAGAACTCAGAACTGTGAACTCAGAACTCGTCTAGTGCGCGGCCGCTTCTTCTTTCTTGTGTTTGGCGGATTCGGCGATGACTTTCTGGGCCATGTGTGACGGGACTTCCTCGTAGCCGAGCTGTTCCATGGTGTAGGTGCCGCGGCCTTGGGTTATGGACCGAAGATCGGTGGCGTACTTGAGCATCTCGGCCATGGGGACGTGGGCGCGGATCTCGGTCAGGCCGGCGCCGACAGGCTCCATGCCGAGCACGCGGGCGCGCTTGCCATTGAGGTCGCCGATGACGTCGCCCATGAAGTCGCTGGGCACGGTGACGGTCACGTCCATGACGGGCTCCAGCAGCACCGGGTTGGCGTTCTGGGCCGCTGCCTTGAAACCCATCGAGCCCGCGATCTTGAAGGCCATTTCCGACGAATCGACCGAGTGGTACGAGCCGTCGTACAGCGTGGCCTTCACGTCGATCACGGGGTAGCCAGCCAGCAGGCCTTCGCGCAGAGCTTCGCGGATGCCCTTCTCGACCGCGGGGATGTACTGCCTGGGCACAGCGCCGCCAACGATCCGATCCTCGAATACGAAGCCTTCGCCCTTGGCCGGCGCCAGCTCGATCCAGGTGTCGCCGAACTGGCCATGGCCGCCGGTCTGGCGCTTGAACCGGCCCTGCGCCTTCGAGCCCGACTTGATGGTCTCGCGGTAGGGCACCTTGGGCGTATTCACGTCCAGGTTCAAGCCGAACTTACGCTGCATGCGCTCCACGGCGATGGAGATGTGCGACTCACCCATGCCGGACAGCAGGCTATCGCCCGTGTCGGCGTCCTTGCGGACGCTGAGCGTCGGATCTTCCTCAGCCATGCGCTGGAGGGCTGGGCCCATCTTGTCCAGGTCGACCTTGGTCTTGGGCTCAATGGCCGCTGCGTAGACCGGCCTGGGGAACACGATGGGCTGCAGTTTGACCGGGCCGTCCTTGGTGGTCAAGGTGTCGGAGGTGGTTGTCTCCTGCAGCTTGGCCACCACGCCGATGTCGCCGGCCTTGATCTCGCCCACGGGCTCGTTGCTCTTGCCCCTGAGACTCAAGAGCTGGCCAACGCGCTCCTCGTGGCCCTTGTTGGCGTTCCAGGCGTGAGAGTCGCCCTTGAGCGAGCCGGAGTACACCCGCAGGTAGGTCAGCTTGCCGACGAATGGATCGGCGATGGTCTTGAATACGAAGGCTGCCAGCCGGTCCGGCTTGTCCTGGATGGCCTTGGCATCCTCCGGATTCAGTGGCGCCTCGAGCGGCGATGGCAGGCAGTCGACGATGGCGTCCAGCAGCGTCTGGATGCCTTTCTGGGCTGCCCCCGACGCGACCAGGATGGGGATGACCTGGCCGTTGCAGACGGCCTTGTGCAGCGCCGGCGTGAGCTCGGACTGGCCGATCTCCTCGCCCTCCAGGTACTTGGCCAGAAGGTCGTCGTCGGTCTCGGCGACGGCGTCCATGAGCTTCTCTTTGGCCGCGGCGATGGCATCGGCCATATCAGCCGGCGCTTCGGCTTCGGTAACCTTGCCGCCGTGGAAGGTGTAGGCCTTGCCGGTGGCGACATTGACCACGCCCTTGAAGCCGGCTTCCTGGCCGATGGGCAGCTCCAAGACGACAGCTTTGGCGTCCAGCCCGTCGTGAATGGATTGGACGGCATTGTCGAAATCAGCGTGCTCGCGCTCGGGCTTGTTGACCACGATCATGCGCGGCAGGTTGTACTCGTCGGCTGCCCGCCAAACGATACCTGTGCCCACTTCGACTCCCGCGGCGGCGTCGACTATCACCAGGGCGGCGTCGGCCACCCGCAGGCCGGCCTTTACCTCGCCGGCGAAATCGGGGTAGCCGGGGATGTCGATGAGGTTGATCTTGTGGTCCTTCCACTCGGTAGGCAGCAGCGACAGGTTGATGGACATGTGGTGCTTGATCTCGTCCGGATCGTGGTCGGAGGTGGTGTTGCCCTCGTCGACCTTGCCCAGCCGGGTGAGTGCGCCGCTGGCGAACAGCATGGCCTCGGCCAGGGTTGTCTTGCCGCTGCCGCTGTGGCCAACGATGGCGACGTTCCTGATTTTGTCCGATGAATACGCTTTCATAACGTCCCCTTGGTGCTCGGTATGCTCTGCCCTACCCGGGGGTCGAGCCGGGTAGCTTGATCCAATGCCCGGCCGAGCGCTTTGAACAGCGCCTCGGCGCGGTGATGGTCATTATCACCCTGCAGGATTTTGGCATTGATGTTGATGCCGCCGTGGCGGGCCAGGCTGTCCACGAAATGCTCCAGGAGCTGGCTCTCCATGGTGCCCAGCTTGGGGTTGGCGAAGGTCATGTCCAGGGCGCTCACGCCGCGGCTGGAGATGTCGACGGCGACCTGAGCAAGGGCTTCGTCCATGGGCACGAGCGCCCAGCCCATGCGGGTGATGCCCTTCTTGTCGCCGAGGGCTTGCGTCAGGGCCTGCGCCAGGGTGATGGCGACATCTTCGACGGTGTGGTGCTCGTCGATGTCCAGATCGCCTTTGGCTTCGATGGTCAGGTCGAAGAGGCCGTGCTGGCGGATGTGGCCGAGCATGTGGTCCATAAACGGCATGCCGGTCGAGATCTCGCCCTGCCCGCTGCCATCGATGTCCAAGCGGACTTCGATTTGGGTCTCTTTGGTCTTGCGCTTGACGGTTGCGGTTCTGCTCATTCGAATGTCTCGCTTTTATATCGCTTCGCGTTGTCCCGCCAGCCTAGGGCGATTCTCACGAGAGGGCCTCTACCAGCCGGTCGGTGTGCTCCGGCAGGCCTACGGAGATGCGCAGGCAGTCGCGCAGGCCGGGTTTACCGAAGTAACTTCGCACCATGATGCCGGCGCGCCGCAGGCCTTCCTTCGCATCTCGGGCAGATGGCAGGCGGCACAGGAGAAAGTTCGCATCGGAGGGGTAGACCTGCCAGCCTGGAACAGAGCCCAGCGCCGCCAGCATACGGGGTCGCTCGGCGACCAGCTTGGCCACGTTGGCCAGCAGGTGGGTGCGGTCTTCCAGCGAGGCCAGGACGGCGGCGGCGGCGGCGACGTTAAGGTTGTAGGGCTGCTTGATCTTCCAGAGGTGGCGGATGAGCTCGGCGGGGAAGACGCCGTAGCCGGCGCGTAGGCCGGCCAAGCCGGCCCACTTGCTGAAGGTGCGCAGCACGACCAGATTGTCGTACTCGGCCGTCAGCGGCAGGGCGCTGGAACCTGGCGGCGAGAACTCCACGTACGCCTCGTCCACGACGACGATGGGGCCGGCATCGAGCATGCGGCGCAAGTCCGGCAGCGGCAGCAGGTTGCCGGTCGGGTTGTTGGGCGAGGCTAGGAGGACGATCTTCGTCCGCGATGTGATCGCGGCGAGGACTGCATCTACGTCGATCGAGAAATCTGGGCGACGCGACACAGTGACTACGCGACCCAGGAACAGCGGGGGCAGGAAGCTGTACATGCCGAATGTGGGCTCGCAACTGATGACTTCGTCGCCTGGCGAGAGCAGCAGGCGGATGACCAGCTCCAGCAGCTCGTCCGAGCCATTGCCGAACATGATGCGCTCGGCCGGCGCCCCGGCGTAGGCGCTGATGGCTTCGCGGACTTCGGTGTAGAACGGGTCCGGGTACAGCTCGAACCTCGCTCGAGCGACCGCCGCCGCGGCGAGTGGCGAGGGGCCGTAGGGGTTCTCGTTGCCGTCGAGCTTGGCGATCTGGTCGGGGCGGAGGCCCAGCTTGGCCGCCTGCGCGTCGATGGGCTCGACAGGCGCGTATTCGGCGAGGGCGGCGATGTCGGGCCGGACCAGATCGGCGGGGTCGGTCCGCATTGAAACTGGCTCCCTCACCCTGCCCTCTCCCGGTCCTGCGCGGACGGCGAAAGCGGCGGGCGAGGGTTCGCCAGGCGCATGCGGATGGCCTCGGCATGGGCGGTGAAGCCTTCGGCTTCGGCCAGGGTGATGGCCGCCGGGGCCAGCGCTTCGACACCTTGCTGGTTCAGCCCGAACACACTGATGATTTTGACGAAGTCCCAGACGTTCAGCGCGGAAGAGAAGCGGGCCGTGCCGCCGGTGGGCATGATGTGGCTGGGGCCGACGACGTAGTCGCCCAGCGCCTCGGCGCAAGTCTCACCCACGAACACGCCTCCGGCATTTCGCACTTGGCTCAGCTTGGACCAAGGATCGTCGACCAGCAAGCACATGTGCTCGGGCGCGTACTCGTTCGCCAACTCGATGGCTTCGTCGGTGGTGGAGGTGAGCACGATGCCGCCGTTGCGGGCCATGGAGGCCTCGATGATCTCGCGCCGGGAGAGGCGCTGGAGCAGCACCTCGATCTCCTCGTTTACGCGTTCGGCAAGCTGGCGGGAAGGAGTGATCAGGACCGGCGAGGCCAGGGCGTCGTGCTCGGCTTGGGCCAGCAGATCGATCGCCACGGAGGCCGGATCGGCGCTGTCGTCGGCCACGATCAAGGCTTCCGTCGGGCCGGGCAGCTGGTCGATGTCCACCGCTCCGAAGACCTGCCGCTTGGCCAGCACGACAAACAGGTTGCCGGGGCCAAGGATCTTGTCCACCCGCGGGACGCTTTCGGTGCCGTAGGCCATGGCGGCGATGGCCTGCGCGCCGCCAAGCGCGTAGACGTGATCTACATCGCACAGCTTGCAGGCAGCTAGGATCAGCGGCGACACCTTGCCATCCTTGCCGGCCGGGCTGCAGACGACGATCTCCTCGACGCCTGCAACCTGCGCCGGGACCGCCGCCATGATGACGGTGGAGGGGTAGATGGCCCTTCCGCCGGGGGCGTAGAGGCCGACACGCTGCAGCGGCCGGACTATCTGGCCGACAGCGCCGGCCTCAGTGCGATGCGTCCAGGAGTCTTTGTACTGGCGCTTGTGGAACTCGCGGACTTGCTTGGCGGCGAGCTCGAGAGCCTGGCGCAGCTTGGGGTCGATGGCCTCGAAAGCAGCGTCGAGCTCGGCCTTGGGGACCTCGATGGTATCCAGCGGGCTGCCGTCGATGCGCTGCGCGTACTCGCGCAGGGCCGAGTCGCCGCGGGTGCGCACGTCGCGCAGGATGCGGGCAACCACCTGTTCGGGCGTGAACGGCTCGCCGAAGATGCGCTGGATGCCCTCCTCCAGCTCGGGCGAGGCGGCCACTTCGTCGAACGGGACGCGCCGCAGCACGCTCTGGCGCGCCGCCTCAACGTCCTTGAAAATGCGCAGCTTCACGCTGTCGATCTAGCTTTTGACGGCTGGCTGGCAGGCTTCGGCCAGCCGCGCGTAGGCGCGGCAGCGATCCTCGAAGGAGTACTTGGTGGGGATGGCCGCAATGCCGGTGGCGCCGATGGCCCGCAGGTGGTCGATGGCCGTGTTCAGGGCCTCGTGTTCGACGATGATGTTCACGTCGTACCAGTTGCCTTTGCCGGACCTGGGATAGACCTTTGAAATGGTAGGGCCGGTGAGCCCGGCCAGTTCCGGCCGCTGGAAGATGAGCTCGGCAACTGATTGCTCCGAGCTGCCGGCCACGTTGGCGATCAAGTAGTAGAAGCCCTCCGACCGCAGGCTGGCCTCCATCAGCTCGAGCATGCGGCGGATGGTGTCCATCTTGCCGCCTTCGACCAGGGTCTGGCGGTTGCCGATGAAGCATGCCTGCGATTTGAGGATGGTCCCGCCGCCGACCAGCTTGAGGTGGTTCTCCTTGATGGTCGTGCCCGTCTCGGACAGATCGGCGATGAGGTCGGCGGTGCCCATGTTGGGCGCCATCTCGAGCGTGCCTTCGTACTGGGTCTCGAGCAGGAAGTGCTTAATGCCGTGGCCGTGGAAGAAGCCGCTCACGAGGTTGGGATAGTGGGTCGCGACGCGCAGCTCGCGGCCTTGCTCGCGGCGCTCGGTGGCCAGGCGCCCCAGGTCGCTGAAGGTGTTCACGTGCGTCCAGGTCTCCGGCACGGCCAGCACCAGCTCGCAGCGGGCGTAGCCCAGATCCTCCAGGATGAGGACGGTGCTGTCGCCTTCCTGGCGCTGCTCGAAATAGTCGTCCAAGCCGGTGATGCCGGCGTCGACGTTGCCGGCGTTGACCTGGCGATAGATGTCGCCCGAGCGCTGGAAGATGACCTGCGCGCCGGGCATGGCTCGGATGGAGGCCGTGTACTGGCGAGGGTTGGGACGGGCGACGCGCACGCCGCTGGATCGCATGAAATCCAGCGTGGCGTCCTCCATGCGCCCTTTGCTGGGCAGCGCCAGGCGCAGCTTGTCGGAGGTCATGTCGGGAGGGGCAATTCTAACAGTTAGGCCGGTACACTCGCCGGGAATGGACGCCATCATCCTCGCCGGCGGCCGGGGCGAGCGGCTGATGCCGCTTACCGCCGACCGTCCGAAATGCCTGGTGGAAGTCGCCGGCCAGCCGCTGATTGCCCACGAGCTGCGCTGGCTGGCTAGCCAGGGCGTGGATCGCGTCGTGATTTCCTGCGGCTACGAGTGGCGTCGCATCGAGGCTGTCGTCGGCGACGGCGCGGCCTTTGGCCTCAGCGTCAGCTACGCGGTCGAGGAGACGCCGCTGGGCCGTGGCGGCGGCCTGCGTAAGGCGCTAGGCCAGCTGCGGAACGAGTCCCCTCGCCTGCCGCGGCGGGAGAGGGCTAGGGTGAGGGAAGCCCCGGTCGTGGCTTGCAATGGCGACGTGCTGACGGGGCTGTCGCTGCGGCCGATGGTCGCGCAGCACCGGCGCTCGGGCGCAATCGCCACCCTGCTGCTGGCGCCCTTCGTGAGCGAGCACGGGGTTGTGGATGTGGACGAGCAGGGGCGCATCGGCGGCTTCCGTGAGAAGCCGTCGCTGCCGTATTGGCTGAGCGGCGGCG
>DAIUFO010000056.1:0-892 GCA_036844545.1 Chloroflexota bacterium | reverse complement strand
GCGTGTACGTCCTTTCGCCAGAGATCCAGCGACTGCTGCCGCGCAAGGGCGATCACGAGACATCAACCTGGCCAAAGCTGGCCCGAGCAGGGCGTTTGCAGGGCTACCGCTATCGGGGTTTTTGGCAGCCGGTCGACTCGGCGAAGGACGTCCGCGAAGCGGAGCGCCGGCTAATCGGGAAGAGTGTCCTCACCTAGCCTCTCCCTCTGCGCACAGGCTTGCTCCAGCAGGTCGCAGATGGCATGGGCGGCGGCGGTGTGGACTTCCTGGATATGGGGCGTGTCGGTGGAGGGGACCATCAGGCAGTGATCCACCAGCGCTTGGAGCTTACGGCCGTTGGCGCCGGTGAATCCGACGGTGACCAGCCCCTGCCGCCGAGCGACCGCGACGGCCTTCAGCACGTTGGCCGAGCTGCCGCTGGTGCTGAAGGCCCACAGCACGTCGCCCGGTTGGCCGAAGGCCTCGACCTGGCGGGCGAACACCGCCTCGAAGCCGGTGTCGTTGCCCATGGCCGTAAGGTACGTGACGTCGGTCGCCAGGGCGATGGCCGGCAGCGCGCGGCGGTCACGCTTGTAACGGGCGACCAGCTCAGTGGCCATGTGCTGGGCGTCGGCGGCGCTGCCGCCATTGCCGCACAGCAGCAGCTTGCGGCCCGCGCTGAGGGCATCCGCCATCGCGGCGGCCATCGTGGCTAAAAGCTCGGCGGAGACAGCCGTCTGCCGCAGCAGGTCCGCACTCGCCGTTAGCTGGGCCGCGATATCGGCGGCCCAGGAGGCACGGCTGGTCGGCACGGGCGGATGGTAACACCGGGCGGGCAGCGCCGGCCGCCACGCCAATGGGTGTGATTCATCTTCTTGCGTAGCAAGCAGTCGAGGTTAGTCGTTTAGGAAGA
>DAIUFO010000055.1:0-14685 GCA_036844545.1 Chloroflexota bacterium | reverse complement strand
GGCGTAAGTCCCCGGCTGCCGTTCGGCTTCTTGACATAATCCGTGATGAGATGAAGATCCTCATCGCTGCCGCCGAAGTCGTTCCGTTTGCCAAGGTCGGTGGTCTGGCGGACGTGACCGGGGCGCTGCCAAAAGCCCTGAAACGCCTGGGCCACGACGTGCGCGTGGCGATGCCCAAGTACCAGCGCATCCACGACGCCAAGTTCGGCTTGCGGGCAATCATCCCCGAGCTGCGAGTGCCGATGGATGCTCATTTCGAGCCGGCAGTACTGAAAGAGGGGGCGTTGGCCGGCGACATCCCTGTGTATTTCATCGACAGCGAGCACTTCTTCCAGCGCGAGGGCGTTTACGGCTATCCGGACGATGACGAGCGTTTCATCTTCTTCTCGCGGGCCGTCGTGGAGATGCTGCCGGAATTGGGCTGGACGCCGGACGTGCTGCACTGCAACGACTGGCACACCGCCGTCATCCCCAACTGGCTCAAGACGTTGTACCGTGACGATCCCCGCTTCAACCGCATCGCCACGCTGTTCACGATCCATAACCTTGCCTACCAGGGCATCTTCGGCCATCGCGTGCTGGAGATCGCCGGCATTGGCTCCTTTGGCTTCGTCTACTCCGATCGTGGGGATGGTCACGCCGTCGATTTGCTGGGCCGCGGCCTGCAGTTCGCCGACGCCATCACCACCGTCAGCGAGCAGTACGCCCGCGAGGTCCAGACAGAGGAGCTGGGCGAGGGCATGGACTCGGTCCTGACCGCGCGTCGCGACCGGTTGTTCGGCATCCTCAACGGCCTGGACTACGAGGACCTCGATCCGGCCAAGGACCGGCACATCGCCGCCAACTTCGACGTACACACGCTGGGCCGACGGATCGAGAACAAGCTGGCCCTGCAGCGGGAAGCCAACCTCGAGGTGGACCCCGAAACGCCCGTCGTGGGCATGATCTCTCGCTTGGCGGACCAGAAGGGCTTCGACATTCTGTGTGAGGCGCTGCCGGCCATCCTCAGCCAGCCACTGCAGCTGGTCATCCTGGGGACAGGCGACCAGCACTATCACGAAGTCTTGGCGGAAGCCGCCAAGCGTTACCGCAACCTGTCTATCTTCCTGACCTTTAACACGCCCTTGGCCCAGAAAATTTACGGCGGCAGCGATCTCTTTCTCATGCCGTCGCGCTTCGAGCCGTGCGGCCTGGGCCAGCTCATCGCCATGCGCTATGGCAGCGTTCCGGTCGTGAGGCGCACCGGGGGTCTGGCCGACACCGTCCAGGACTTCGATCCGCGCACCGGCCATGGGAATGGCTTTGTGTTCGAAACCTACGATCCCATGGAGCTGTTCGCCACCGTGGTCCGTGCCGTCGAGAACTACCGCTACCGCGACACTTGGCGCCGCCTGGTGGAAGCCAACATGCAGCGCGACTTCTCCTGGGCCAGCTCAGCCCAGAAGTATGTCGAGGTCTACGCCAAAGCCGTCGCCCTCCACGAAGCCGAGCTCGCGCCAGCCGGTCGCTAATCTCCCCGACCCATGCGGCGGGCAAACGGGGAGGCGTGATGGTGGATCATGAGCCAGCGCCCATCAGGGTTCTGTTGAAACAGGTTGGTGGCAATCGCCAGCCCGGCCAAGGTCTCCCCGTCGTAGATGTGCTCCAGGCACTCCACCCAGCCGATGCCGCCGTTGACCACCACGCTCACGTCGCCCAGCTCGAAGCGGATGCGGAGCGTGTTGCGGATGATGGCCTCCCAGCTCTCGATCACCGCCTCCCAGCCCGTCAGCACCTCCCAGCCGGGATGAATGCACTTGACCTCGTCCGAGTGCAGCCACACGGCCTGCATGCGCTCGACGTCCAGCGCCTCGAAGGCGCGATAGAAGGCGGCGTTGGCCTCGGCCACCAGCGCCTGCTCCTCGCTGAAGCTGCTCACGCTGGCGAATCATAGCCATGTTAGGATCGGCCTGTCAGCTCGCATTGACGCGCATTGACTTATGTTGATCGTCGATGTATGCTGGCCGTAGAAGCAGCTTGATTAACGTTGATCGGGCGAGCGATTTACAGCGAGGTAAATGACCATGGCTTCCGCTCCTTCCAGCGCGGCCGGCGCAGCTGGCCTCGAAGACGTCGTCGCCGCCACGTCGTCTATCTGTTTCCTGGACGGCAAGCAGGGCCGCCTGCTCTACCGAGGCTACGACATCCACGACCTCGTCGAGCACGCCTCGTTCGAGGAGGTCCTGTACCTGTTGTGGCACGAGGACCTACCCAACCGATCGCAGCTGAATGAGCTCGAGGCCTCGCTTACGAACGACCGCGAGATTCCTGAGCCGGTGCTCCAGCTGCTCCAGTCCTTGCCCAAGACAGCTACCCCGATGGAAATCCTCCGCACCACCACGTCAGCGCTGTCGGCTTACGACCCCGACGGCTTCCGTGACAATTCCATCCCAGCCAACGTCCGCAAAGCCGCGCGCCTGACGGCGCAGATCCCGACGATGACCGCGTACATCAAGCGCGTCCGTGCCGGCGAGCCACTGGTCCATCCACGCAAGACGGGCAGCATCGCCGAGAACCTGCTGTACATGATGTTTGGCAAGGAGCCGGAAGCGCTCAACGCTAAGACCATGAACGTAGCGCTGATCCTGCACGCCGATCACGAGCTGAACGCTTCCACCTTCGCGGCGCGCGTGACCGCCGCCACGCTGTCCGACATGTACTCCTCAGTCGTGTCCGGCATCGGCGCGCTGGCCGGACCGCTGCACGGCGGCGCCAACGAGGATGTCATGAAGATGCTGCTGCGCATCGGCGACGAGGCCAAGGTCCAGTCCGAGGTCAAGGGCATCTTCGAGCGCAAAGAAAAGATCTCCGGTTTCGGCCATCGCGTCTATCGCACCGAGGATCCGCGCGCGACGCATCTGCGCCAGTTGTCGGAGGAGCTCGGCAAACGAGCCGGCGAGCTGAAGTGGTTCAACATGAGCAAAGAGATCGAGCAGTTGGTCACGCAGGACAAGCATCTGTACTGCAACGTCGACTTCTACTCGGCGTCGACGTACTACACAATGGGCATCCCGGTCGACCTGTACACACCGATTTTTGCCTGCAGCCGCATCTCGGGCTGGACCGCGCACGTGCTCGAGCAGCTCGGCAACAACCGCCTGATCCGCCCCCGCGCCGAATACACCGGCGAAGTCGACCGCACCTACAAACCCATCGACAAGCGGTAAAACGCCGGCCCCTACCTTGGTTGGTAGTCTTTACCCATGGCCAAGGGTAAAGACGCTATCGAAATACAAGCCCCCATAAGCTCCAAAGGGCAGGTCACGATTCCCAAGGCGGTCCGGGACCGGCTGCACGTCAGGCCCGGCAGCCGGGTGTCCTTTCTTGTGAATGCCGATGGCAACGTAGAGCTGCGAGCCCCGAAGTACACGATCGACGACCTGGTCGGCGTCCTCAAGCCGCTGCCGATTCCCGTAAAAGAGCAGATACGGATCGCGCGGGAGGACCATGCTGAGTCTGTAGCCCGCAAACTGTGATCCTGGACGCGAATATCCTCGTTCGCGTCTTCACGGCAGACGACGAGCGAAAGGCCGCCGCTGGCGAGGCGGTGATCCGTCGCCTCCAAGCAAACGAGTTGGCTGCCACGCTGCCGGAACATCACATCCTCGAGCTGATCTACGCCAAGAGCCTTAGCCGGTAACGTTGGGGGCACGGTGTCGTTCTAGATGCCGTGACCCTTGCCGACGCCCGCCAGGAGTTCTTGGACTATCTGGCGGAGCGGAATAAGTCCATACGGACCGTACGTACCTATGGTTTCGCCATCAACAAATTCCTCGCGTTCGCGCGGATGCAGGGGCTCGAACGCGAGTCCGAGGCAGGGCTGGTAAGCAGCCAGCTGCTGCGGGCTTATACCCGCCATTTGTTCCATCAGCGGTTGAGTGCCAGCGGCCGCAAGACGTACCTCGTCGCGCTGACCGCCTGGTTCAAGCACCTGGCGGCGGCCGAGGTCTGCCAGGTCAACACCGACGCCATCGAGCTGCCCAAGGTCACGCCCGCGCCGCCCAACCCAGACGAGCGCTTGCCCGACATGCTGCACACCGAGCCGCCGGCGTTCGAGGGCAGGGAGCAGCAGCTCACCTGGCATCGCGATCGCGCGTTGCTGCGGGTGCTGTTCGATACCAACGCCCGCGTCTCGGAAGTGGCGGCCCTGAACAGGCAGTCCGTCGACTTCGAGAAGGGCTTGGCCGTGATCGTTGGAAAGGGTGGGAAGGTCCGGACGGTGTTCTTCTCCGACGAAGGCCTCGACGCCGTCAACACCTACCTGGACCTGCGAGACGATGACTTCGACCCGCTGTTCCTACGCCATAACGCCGGCATCAAGCACGAGCGCATCGACCGCGACGGAACCGTGCTGCGGCTGTCAGTGCGGTCGATCCAGATCATCGTCCACAAGTACGCGCGCAAGGTCGGCATCAAGGCCACGCCGCACTCGTTCCGCCACTACGGCGGGACCGAGATGATGCGCTCGGGCGCGGACATCCGCAGCGTGCAGGAGTACCTTGGCCACAAAAGCGTGTCGACGACGCAGATTTACACCCACGTGTCGCCGCGGCGGCTCATGGACGAGTGGAAGCGCTTCCACCCCGCGGGCAACAAATAGGAGCCATTCGCCGTCCGCGTAGGACCTAACGGAGGCCCGCGAACAGGTCGTCTTCGGGAATGGCTGTCTCGACCAACGCCTCGGCCAGGATGAACTCCTCGTACGGGAACACCTGCCGGACCACGTCGTCGGGCAGGCGGAACCAGAAGCCCGTCGGGTCGACCTGAGTTCGATGAGCCAGCAGGGCCTGCGTGCGTTTCTCGAGGTAATCGCCCACGTCGACATACGTCGTAAAGGCATCTTCCCATCCCTGGGGGAAGCCCTTTTCCAACCACTTGGCAAAGGGGCTCTCCTCGCCTCGATCCTTGAACGCCTGGTCCATGATCCTTATGCGCCGTGGTGAGAAGCCTGTGTAGTACAGCTTCAGGGGCTGCCACGGCTCACCAGCATCCGGAAAGCGCTCGGGGTCACCCGAGGCATCGAATGCGGCGACAGTGACTTCGTGGACGCGGATGTGGTCCGGGTGCGGGTAGAGCTCGCGGTCTTCGGCGTAACCCAGCAGCACCTGTGGCCGTTCAGCGCGGATGAGCCGCACCAACCGGCCCACTGCTTCGTCCAGCGGGGCGTTGGCGAAGTTGTCGGGCCGGGCGTTGGTTTCGGTGCCGGCCATGCCGGAATCGTGGTAGCCCAGCATGTGTAAGGCCTCGAAGCCCAGGATGTCGGTGCTGGCCCGCAGCTCCTCGAGCCGGACGGCCGCCAAATTGTCGTGGATCTCGGGCTGGTCCATGGCCGGGTTGAGGATCTCGCCGGCCTCGCCGCCGGTGCAGCACACCAGCACCGAACGCACCCCTTCGGCGGTGTACTTCGCGACGCTGGCGCTCCCTTTTGAAGCCTCGTCGTCAGGGTGGGCATGGACGGCCAGCAGGCACAGCGGCGCCGCGGCAGCGGCTCGGACAGCGTGGTGATGCATCTGCTTAAGTATAGCTATTCCGGCTGCTTGCTATGAATAGCCGGTGCGGGGCTGCTGACGGGATCTGACGACCACGGATGCTATAACCCTTCGTATGCCTGTCAGCACTCGAGAAGATAGGCGCCTGCAGCGAAAGACAGAGCGCCACGCCGCCCAGCGCAAGGTGGCTCGCGGCGCCAACGTCCGGCGCAACGCCGTCCTAGGGGCCGTGGGCGCTGTTGTGATCGCCGCGGCCATCGTCATCGTCATTGCCTTGCGCGGGCGTGGTACAGCGGACACGTCGCTCCCCGGTACGCACTTCAACGATCCGAAAACAGCCTCGGGACAGCTGTACACGCACATCCCTGACACTGAGCCGATCGCGGCCGATCCCGCCAGCCACTATCCGCCGGTGTTCGGCAACCACTACGACACTCCGCGCCCGCTGGGCGTCTACGACTCGCCCATCCCCGAGGGCAACTTCATCCATGACCTGGAGCATGGCGGTATCGTGATCCTCTACAACTGCCCCTCCGGCTGCCCGGACGAGGTGAGTCAATTCCGAGGCTTGCTCACCAGCCTCCCCCGCTCAGCGCAGTTCAACCAGGTGAAGCTCGTGGTCTCGCCGAATGCCAAGATCGATCACCACATCGCCCTGCTGGCCTGGGACTACCAGCAGGACCTCGACAGCTTCGACGCGACGGCCATCCGCGCCTTTTACCAGGCGCACCTCGATAAGGGCCCGGAGCACGCCGCGATCTAGAGGCTGGCCGCCAGCTCCGGCTGACGGCTTACACCGGACGGCTGGCGGCTGACGAAGATAAATGCGCCGAGCGGCGCCAGCACACACATCGACGCCTCGATGCCGAGCGTCAGCCGCACATGGATAGCGCCGGCCAGGAAGCCGCTGATGAGCGCCCCAATAGGCGTGGTGCCGGTGAACATCAGCGAGTAGACGCTCATGACCCGGCCTCGCAGGTGGTCGGGCGCCGACAGCTGCAGCTGGGTGTTGGCCGAGCTGGTGATGATCAAGCCGGCGTAGCCAACACCCACGAGCAGGACGAGGGCCAGCGGAAACCACGGCGAAGCGGCGGTGGCGATCTCCAGGGCGCCAAACACCATGGCGCCCAGCAGCAGCACTTTGATGTTGGACTTGCCAATCGTGGCTACGGCGAAGGCGGCGATCACCGAGCCCAGGCCGATGGCCGCCATAAGCAGGCCGAAGGCATCGGCGCCCGCGTTGAAGGCATCCTTGGCCATGAGCGGCATGAGCACGTTGAAGTTGTAGCCAAAGCACGCAATAATGCTGGCCACGATCACCACGATGGTCAAGTCACGACGTCCGAACACGAAGGCCAGGCCTTCGCGCAGTTGTGAACCGATGGCGGCTGTTGCCCTGCCGCGCGGCGCCATGTTGTAGAACTGCTCCGGCCGCATCAGCAACAGGCCAATGAGCACGGCGAAGAAGCTGACGGCATTAATCAGGAAGCAGACGCCTACGCTCCAGCCGGCGATGATGAGCCCGCCGATGGCCGGGCCCAGCAGCCGCGAGCCGTTGAACTGGGCCGAGTTGAGGGCCACCGCGTTGACGATGTTCTCGCGGCCGACCATCTCCATCAGGAATGCCTGCCGGGTGGGATTGTCAAAGGCGTTGACAGCGCCCAGCATCAGCGCCAGCACGTATATCTGCCAGAGTTGGATGTTGCCCGCCAAGGTCAGGATGGCCATCGCCAAGGACTGGACCAGCGCCAGGCTCTGGGTGATGATGAGGACACGGTGTTTCGGCAGGCGATCCACCCACACGCCGGCGAACAGGCTCAAGAACAGGATGGGTGCGAACTGAAGGGCTGTGACGGTGCCGAGCTTTTCCGGCGAGTGCGTCAGGTCCAGCACCAGCCAGGATTGGGCGATGCGCTGCATCCATGTGCCTACTTGGGATACCAGCTGGCTGAACCAGAACAGCCGGTAGTTGTAGCTGCGGAAGGAGGCAAATGTGCGGGGCAGCGGGTTCCGGCCGCCGGCAGACCGTGGGGCGCCTTGCAACATTTACGTCCACGTGAGGTTAACATGCCCATGAACATGCCCGACGAGCCGCAAGCATGGCCTCAGGACGACCTGACCGCCCGTGCCACGTTACTGGCCTGGCTGGAGGGCAAGCTGCCGCTGGACGAGGCCGCGGCCACCTACGCCAGCTGCTTTCCGCCTGTCGCCGGCATGAACGCGGACAAGGCCAAGCACACCTGGAAACGCTGGAACGTTGCCCGCCGTCGCGTGCTGGCGACGCAGATCCGGCGTGCGATGGACCAGCCAGCGGACTAGCCGGGCAGCCATGGTAGGCTGCTTGAGTCAGAGTTCAGCCAACCAAGGAGTCAGTCTCATGGACGATCAAGCCAAGAAAACCGCGCTTCGCATGATCCCGTATGGCCTCCAGGTGCTGGGCGTGTCCGACGGTAAGGACATGGATGTGGCCAGCATCAACTGGACGACGCAGGTGTCCTTCCAGCCACCGCTGGTGGTGATCGGCGTCAAGAAGGACGGTAAGCCGTTCGCCATCCTGAAGAATGGCCGCAAGTTTGCTCTCAGCTTTCTGGAGAGCGGCCAGCGCGACTTGGCCTTCGCCTTCTTCAAGACCGTGACGCCGGAGAACGGCAAGTTTGGCGATCATGCCTACGAAACGGCCGACACCGGCTGCCCGATAATCAGCGACGCTGCCTCGTGGGTGGAGGCTGAGGTCGTGTCGATCGACGAGACCGGCGACCACGCCGCCGTGATCGGCCGGGTGGTCAACGCCGGAGTGAAGCACGAGGCCAAGCCGCTCACCCTTGCTGAGATGGGCGTCAACTACGGGGGGTAGGGTCTAGGCGATCCATCTGACTATTCCGCTCGATGGTTACGTCTCGAAGCCGTTCGACATCGAAGACCTCCTCGAAGCCGTGGCCGTCGAGTAAGGCGGCAGGATACCCTTCCCGGCGAATGACCTTGTTGCTGACCAACGACGATGTGGCGCAGGTGCTCGACATGCCTGCCAGCCTGAAGGCGCTGGAGCCCGCCTACCGTGAGCTTGCGACGGGTGGCGCGGTGCTGCGCCATCAGAGCCAGACCTACCTGCCCGGTCCGCTGCCCGACAGCAGCTATTGCCTCAAGACCGTCGAGGGCGGTTCGCAGAGCCTCGGCGTCATGGCCATCCGCATGACCTCGGACGTGCTCCGTGGCCGGCAGGTAGAGGGACGGTTCCGGCGTGAGAAGGTTCCGGCTGCGCCGGGCGGGCGCTTCCTGGGCCTGGTGCTGTTGTTCAGCCTGGAAACCGGCGAACTGCTGGCGATCATGCCCGATGGCATCATCCAGCGATTACGCGTCGGCGCCAGCAGCGCCCTCGCCGCCCGCTGCCTGGCTCGTGGGGACGCGAGGACTGCAGGCCTGATCGGCGCCGGCCACCAGGCCGAGGCGCAACTCCGCGGCCTGGCCTGCGTCCGCGAGCTGTCGAGCGTGCGCGTTTACAGCCCGACGGCCGGCCGTCGGGCTGAATTCGCCGCCCGCATGAGCCATGAGCTGCGGATTCACATCGAGGCCGTCGCCAGCGCGCGCGTGGCGGTCCAGGATGCCGACGTGGTCGTGGCGGCGACCAACAGCGGCGAGCCGGTGGTCGAGGCGAGCTGGCTCGAACCGAGCATGCACGTCAGCTTCATCCGCGAGTTCGAGGCCGACGACGCCACTCTCGAGCGTGCCGACGTGCTGGTGGTCCACACCAAGCAGGGCGAGATCGACCACTACACACCGCGCGGGCACGAAAGCCTGGCCGACCTGCAGCGCGGCCGGGGCTATCCCTGGCAGCGCTATCCCGAGCTGGCCGACCTCGTCGGCGGCAGCGCGCCTGGCCGAAGCGACGCGAAGCAGCTCACCATGTTCATGAACAACTTCGGCATCGGCATCCAGTTCGCGGCACATCCAGTTCGCGGCACTCGGCGCCTGCGCCTGGCGTGAGTGCCACGCTCGCGGCCTGGGGCAGGACATCCCCAGCGATTGGTTCCTGGAGAGCCTGCAGCCTTAGGCTTGGGCGGCAGCCAGCTTCCCTGTTTCAGGCACACGCGTGATCAGGAGTACCGTCACCACCAGAGCGACGGCGGCGACGAATACAAAGGCCGAAGCGTAGCCCGTGCGGTCCGCCAGGAAGGCGAAGATCACGGGGCCGGCCACGATCCCTGCTTGGCTTGCAAAGCGCCACAGACCCAAGAACATGCCCCGTGCAGTGGCGGGCGCAACGTCAGTGGCAATCGTTTGTACAGCGCCACTGGTGAGGCTCTGAAAGGCCACGCCCAGTAGGAAGACCACGACATACCACCGCAGCGACAGTCCGAGCACAGCCGTCCCTGCCAGCAGCAGCATCGTGACCGTGACGCCGGCAAAGCCCGGGACGATCGTGCGCTTGCGGCCGATGTGGTCCAGCATCAACCCCGCGGCGAAGCCGATCGGCAGGGCAACCAGGTTGGCCGAGGTAGCCAGGATGCCCACGCCCTTGGCGTCCAAGTTGTAGGCGAACGCCGCGTACAGGTGCAGCAGATCGGCGAAGATGGGCCCGCGCGCCACGGCCGCGAAGAACGCCACCGCGAACATCGCCAGGCGCGGCAGGACGAGCTGGGCCACGCTGAGGCGAACGCGCCCTTCTTCGGCCACTCCCATCCGTTTGCGAGGCGTGGAGTCCCCGACGTAGCGAAACGTCGGAATCAGCGCCAGAAGCGCGAGTAGGGCATAGGCTGCAAACGGGCTGCGCACTCCCCATGCCGCGGCGACAAACCCGCCCACCACGGGACCGGACAGCTTGCCGGCGTTGTCCATGCCATACATCCACGTGACCTGACGGCCCCGTTGGTCATCCCGCGCGCGATCGGTGATGGCGGCCAGCCGCCCCATCAGCCACATCTGGGCAGCCAAGCCGTCGAGAAAGCGATAGATCAGCAGCTCTGGGAACGAGTGCGCGGTCATCACCAGCAGCGCCACAGCCGAGGTCAGGAGCGGGCCGGCCAGCATCACTTTGCGCCGGCCGATGCGATCGATCAGCCAGCCGGTGGGCACCGTTCCGACGACCCCGCCGAACAAGAAGGCGGTGATGACGCCGCTGGCTAGCCCGAAGCTGATCCCAAAGGACTTGGCCAGCACCGGGATAGCTGGCAAGGCGATGCCTGTGCCCAACGCCAGCACCAACGCCGGCAGGTACGTCGATAGAAATGCCTCCCACGAGAACGCGCGGCCCTCGGGAGGACTCGCCGTCCGCGTAGGACCTCGCCGCCCGCCTACGTCCTCGGTCCGCCCAGGACTCGCCGTCCCCCTAGGATTCGCCGTCCGCGTAGGACTCCGCGTAGGACCTCAGACGAGGATGGTTGTGTGCGTTGGCGGCTCGCTCGACTTTTTCTGGCCGGGCCGGATCAGCTCCTCGCGCGTCTCGTGCAGGATCGTCTTGGATGTCTCAGTCGGCCGCGAGTGATGGCCCATCATGACCATCGGTCCGGCGCCGCTGTTCTCGAGCTGGTAGAACGAGCCGCCGGTGATCAGGCCCGCCATGCCGGGCTTCAACACCGACTTGCCGCCATCAGGGAAGTGCATGGTGCACTCACCCTCGATCACGTAGAACGTACCGTCGGCGTTGTGGCAGTGCATCTCGTCCTTCATGCCGGGCTCCGGATAGATATGGAAGAAGGCGTTCATGCGCGGCCCGTTCATCAGGACAGTGCGCTTGGCGTCCGGGCGCTCGCCCATTCCTTTGAGGTCAACAACTTTTACTGGCATTGAGCTTCCTTTTTAGGTGATATTCGGCTGCGCCCAGTATATGCTGCCCGTTCGGCTAGTGTTTGCTCGATGGCTTTTGCTGGCGACCGCTCCATCCGCGACATCATCGACGACATGGAAGCCCTCAGCCGGACGGTCATCCAGCAAGTGGTCGCCCGTGCCGCTCCACGAGCGATCGAAGAGGCTGTCTTACGAGGTCTCGACCTGAGCACAGAGGCTGCACAGCACCTCAGCTTGCAGCTCGACTCCGCGCAGCGAGGCCGGCATGACGAAGTGTCCTACCTCAGCGAAGCGCTGGAGGTGGCCGACCAGAAGCTGGCGTTCTTCCTCGGCAGCACCATGCGTCGATCCGTAGCTGCGCAGCTGAGAGGCAGGGACGATGCCGAAGCGCATGCCGAACAGGCCGAGCGAGTAGCCGCCGAAGCCTGCGCCACTCACGCTCTCGATCGCCTCGTGGAGGCGTACAAGGCGCTCGAAGGGCTGGAGGCTCGGATCGTCGAGCTGCGCGGGACGATCAAGAGCGGCGGCAGCGGTCCCGAGCCGCGAGTGCTCGACCTGCCTCGCGCCAGGGTGCTGGCGGCCCGGCGTTCGGTCGGGGCGGCGGTGATTGAGCTCGACTCGGAGGACGACTTTACATAATTAGCCGGCCACGGTCATAAGTCCCCTCTCCCGCCGCGGCGGGCGAGGGCTAGGGTGAGGGCACTTATTCCGCGAGCGGGATGGTGGCCGTGATGCGCGGCTCGCCGCCGATCACCCGCCTGGTGTGTCCCTTGCCCGTGACGTCTTCAGCCAGCAGCACGTCGCCCGGGCCAAAACGGTGCATGCTGCCGTCCGGCAACCCGATCTCCATCTGGCCCGAGAGCATGATGACGAACTGCCGGCGCGGAGCGGGGTGCCAGTCCATGAAGTGGCCGGCGGCGACGGCGCGAAACTGCACGCCCTGGGCGGCCATTAGCGAGGTCAGCTCCAGATGCGTGTCGAGGCTCAGTTGCTCGGCGTGCGATTGGCCCTCGGAGCCGGTGTACAGGCGGGTAATGGTCATCGCCGGCATGCTAGCATCCGGCCCGAATCGAAACGCGACCGGATGAAATTCGACCTGTACATATTCAACTCCTATGTGCCCGAGCTCGACGGCGACGGGCCCGAGCTGTATGCGAAATGGATGGAGCAAGCCGAACTGGCGGAGGAGCTTGGCTTCCACTGCGTATGGCTGACCGAACACCATTTCGGCCGCTTCGGTGGCATGATGCCCAACCCGCAAATCATCATGGCCGCGCTGGCGCAGCGCACCAAGCGCGTCCGCTTGGGCACGGCAGTGACCCTGCTGCCGCTGCACAACCCGCTGCGCATCGCCGAGGACATCGCCATGCTTGACATAATGAGCAATGGTCGCATCGACGTCGGAGTAGGGCGGGGGATGGACTGGATCAACTACGCCGCCTTCGGAGCCGACAAGGACACGGCTCAGGAGCGGCTGGAGGAATCCATAGGCGTGCTGCGGGATGCCTGGACCAAGGAGAACTGCTCCTGGGAGGGCCGCTTCTTCCAGTGCGCGGGACCGATCACCGTGCTGCCCCGCCCGGTCCAAAAGCCGCACCCGCCGATCTGGATGACGGCCAACCGCGACGCTTCCCATTTCCGCTGGATCGCCGAGCACGGCCTGGACCTCATGACCATCCCCTGGACGCTGCCCAACCTGGACATGTCGCGCCCACTCATCGGCGAATACCGTGAAGCCCTGCATCGCTCGGGCCACGCGGGCAAAGTGCTCGGCCTATTCCCGGTGTACGTCGCTGACACCCTCGATCGCGCCCGCAAGGAAGTCGAGCCGCACTGGGTCCACATGCGGAAAGTGGCGGCCGAATCCCGCGGCGGCCAGGGCACGCCCGAGGGCACCTACGAACAGCTCGCGGCCCAGGATCGGGCCTTCTTCGGCGACCCCGAGATGTGCCGCCGCATGCTGGCCAAGATCGGTGACCTGGAGCTGGACCAGTTGGCGCTGCAGTTCCACTTCGGCGGCCTGCCCCAAGATCGCGTGCTCGAGTCCATGCGCTTATTCATGACCGAGGTAGCGCCGGCGGTCCGGTAGCCCACCAGGGCCACGAGGATTAGGGGTTCGTGATGGGGCTCCCCCGGGCGGGTCTGAGCGATATATTTGGCTCATGGCTAAGACATCGGTAGAGATCGATCACGATATCGCTCGAGAGGTGGCGGCGATCCTAGGCACCAAGACACTCAGAGACACGATCGATGCCGCCTTGCATGAGATATTGCACGCCAAAAGGCGGCTCGAGCTGATTGCCCTCATGAGCGAAGAGGGTCGGTTCGACTTTGATGCCGCGGAACATGCCTGGGGTGGGATCGAATAGGTGGCGCGAGAGCTCTATGTGGCCGACACGAGTGTCTTTGCTCGACTCTCCAAGCCGCTTGTTGCCGCTGCGTTCGCTCCATTGGCGGCTGAGGGCAAGGTAGCCGTGTGTGCGCCGGTCGCCTTCGAGTTGGGCTTTGCAGCTCGCAATCCCAGCGACTACACGGAGCTGACCAACCGTCTGTTGTCATTTGCCTGGGTGCCGACGGCAGACGGCGACCACCGTCGGGCCTTGCAGGTGCAAGCGATGCTTGCCGCTCAGAGCCGGCACCGAGCGCTGTCGCTTGTTGATGCGCTCGTCGCGGCCGCGGCTGAGGGTCGAGGCCTAACCGTGCTTCACTACGACGCCGATTTCGAGCTGATCGCCGGGCTCACCGGTCAGTCCCAGACGTGGATAGTGCCCCGCGGCACGGTGGACTGACTCGAAGCGGTTACCCCCGGAGCTGGATCTTGCCGCCCAGTTGCTGTACGGCGTACTCCGAGTACGACTGGTCGACGGCCACCTGCTGTGTGACGATTTCGAGCCGCTCTGGGAAGCCGTCGATGGGCTGGCGACGCCCATAGGCTTCCACGTCAAGCTTGTATGCTGCTCATGCGCCTAAGTATTCACCTGCGTCTATTCAAGCTGAAGGAGGCTTTACCAGCCGTAGAACCGCTCGGCGTTCCGGCCCAGGATGCCCTCTTTGTCGGCCATCGTGAGGTCCTCGCTCTCGAGCAGCTCGTGGATGTCGTGCTTGCAGCTGTCGTTCGTCACCTCGTGCGGGAAATCCGACGAGTACAGAAACGGCTTGTTGCCTACGACCTTCAGCGCGAACGGCATCGTCAGCTCCTCCGTCTCGCAGCCGATGAACAGCCGCCCCTCGTCGATTTGGCGGATGATGTAGCGATCCGGCCGCTCGCCTTCCCGCACTCCGAACTCGCCCGCGGGGATGTGCTGGAAGTGCGTCTCGTGCGACGAGTGGAACCGCTCCAGGCACAGCAGCAGCAGGCAATGCCGCCCTCCAGGAA
>DAIUFO010000054.1:5193-14790 GCA_036844545.1 Chloroflexota bacterium | reverse complement strand
CGTTGGTCGCCAGCGTGCCGGCAAGCACCAACCAGGGTCACTTTCCCAAAACGGCTTTCCAGATCAACTCCGCGCGGTTGTCCCAGCCTGGCGAACGGGGCCGCCTGCTGAGGTTTCGCGAGCCTTGGAGCTAGTCTGCCGCCATTCCCAAGGCTTGCAGGTAGTCGCCGGAAAGAATCCTCTTTAGGTTCGCCGTGTCACGGTTGTATGCGTATATCCACGCAACTGCCCGTTCGCTGTCGCGGAACTGGATAGGCATTTGTTTGCGGACAAATTCGGCATCTCGGTCAGCTGGGAAGTATTCCTCATACGCGTCGAGTGTGGGCCAAACCACGGCGCCGTTCAATATTCGGTAGACGTTGCCCGTAACCACATCCTGGTCATCCGATGATTCGACCGCCCCAGGATATTCCCCAAGGTCGTACAGCCGACCCCGAAACGTCGCGTTTCCCACGAGTCGGGCGTGTTGTCGTAGAAGCTCTTGCAGCTCGTGTTCGACGCCTGGCCGCAGCGTTCCGTAAACGAAAAGCAGCTCGCCTTCCGAACCCATGGCTCTAGTTTCCCGCGGCTCGGCGATTTTTCCGAGCGTCGAGGTCATCGCGGAGGCGCTCGAAGCCCTGCTCCCGAATGTACTTCGCCAAGAAGTCATGCTTTAGGAGCAGCTCGACGTAGTACTGGAACAGACCGTCGATCTCTTTTTCGGTGAGTTCTTTCAGCTCGCGAAGCTGAGCGATGAACTCAAAGAAGTTGAGATAGTCCACCACTTGCTCTTCAAGTTCCACGTTGTCATGGTTTTCCAGAGCCCTACGAATGCGATCCAATTCGCTTGGACCGCCGTAGTCCAGCAGCGCTCGAACCGGCTTGTAGTGAGCCTCCTCGTAGAACTTCTCGTACAGGCTCAGCAACCATCGGCCGTGGTTGACCCGGGCATTACTTCGATATGTGAGAAACGCCACTACGATGCCTACCCCAGCGATAGAACAGAAAACAGCGCCTGGATGTACTGCAAGAGATCGCGGGCACCGTTCCAGACTGAGTAGAGACGGCAATCTGGACGGTCCCCACAGTGGCCGTAGCAACAGGATCCACAGCTCAAGGTTACTGCTCCCGCGGGTTCACGACAGCAAGGTGACTCGACCTTTACTTCCCAGCCTGACCGGAGCGTAGCCGATGGCAACCGCTTTCATTTCTTCGGTGGTTGCCCAGAGGGGCAATGGCGCCTAATCCCCTTTTGGTGACAACCGCCGAATTGCCTCGGCTGGTGCCCCTAGCGTTCCTAATCCTTGGCGGTCTGGGAGTCACGTACGTGAGTCCCGGAGGGCTGCGTATGGAAGCAAATTCCGGGCCAAGGGACGCTTGCTACCGAGTTCGAGTTGTCTTAAACCGATCCGCGTACTGGCGAGTGAGCTGGATGTAACGCCGTTCGTACTGGACGGTTTCGGCCACGTCCGTGCCCTCGCTGAACTCGTTCCACGTCTCCACCGCCAGGATGTTGTGTGGCCCGGCGACCGCCTGCTGCAGCTGGCGTTCGTAGAAGGCGCCGTTTTGGCGATCGATGTCGAAGCAGTTCTTAGCCGGACCGCCGGTGCAGTAGACGGTGTTGCGGAAGCCGGGCCCGACTTGCGCAACGGTGAACTTGGGGTCGGCGTTGTAGCCGCTGGGCGCCGCGCCCCAGCCATATAGGCCCTCCGACCGCAACTTTTGCAGCGGGGTCACGCCCTTGCTGTTCTCCCACTGCGTTTCGCGCACGACGTACGGGCGCAGGCCGTTGAAGTCCTTCGCGAAGCGGTCGGACAGGTAGTCGAGGCTCGACTGATCGAACTTCGAGATCCACAGCGTGTCATACAGCCACACAATCGGTTTGCCGCCGATGGCTGCCCAGTACTTCGTGGGAATACGCGAGAAGAAGTCGCGCACGTTGATGTAGAAGTACTCCTTGCCGTCCGGCGTGGTCAGATCGGCGTTGGCCAGGATGGTCGTGTCGTAGAACATGCCAACCTGGAGATGCTTGCCAGCAGCGCTGAGACGATCCAGCGCCTGGACCATGGGCGGGATGCCCTCGGTGCTCCAATAGTGCGGGAAGGTTTGCGACGTTGTCCGGCCGGGGTGGCCGGGCTCGCCCCAGTACACCGGCAGCACGAAATCCAGTCCGGCGTCCAGCATGTCGTTGAACTGGCGTTCGTGTGTCTCGGGCAGTAGGAAGCTGTAATGGTCGAGGTCCGGCGGGCTGTCGAACTGCCGGCTGACATAGCGCGCATTCCGCGCCGGATCGGTCAGGTCGTGCCAGTAGAAGTAGTAGGTCGTGGCCAGCCGCTGCGACGGATCGAAGTTGTTGAGGCCGAAGTCCGTCCAGGCCGGCGGAAAGTAGGGGCCGGGATGCGCCCAGTCCATGGGGCCCGGGTCGCGGGGCGGCCCCCCCGCGACCAGCCGCTCACCAGCTGTCGTCGGCGTCGGGAAGCCGGCCGGCACCAGGTTGGACTGGCCGTTGAAGCCGGGAGTCGGCGCAGGCGCAGGCAAATCAGCAGGACTTGCGCTCGCCGAAGCGGCGCTTGCCGGCTGATTCGCCTGCGCAGCCGCCGCCTGTGTGGGCGCCCGCGAGATCTCTGAGCTGGTGGACACTACCGCTGCTCGCGTGCTGGACGACGCGTCCGCAGGGCTTGCCGCCGCGCCGCAGCCCGCGAGCCCCAATACAAGCGGCAGAACTGGCAGATTGGTTCGCAGGCTGTTGAATGTCACTGCAAGCTATGTTGGCGGCATGTTACGACGGCGCTGGCGGGGCTGCCAATCGGAGGCCCACGCTCCGACCGCGTCGAGCGCGGGCTTCAGGCCGCGACCCTTGTCTGTGAGGGCATAGCTTACTTTCGGCGGCCGGCAGGGAATTACTTCCCGGCTGACCACGCCCGCCTCTTCCAGCTCCTTAAGACGCTCGGACAGCAGCCGGTCGCTCAGTTCGGGAACCTGCGGCAGGATCTCTGAGAAGCCCGCTGGACCGTTCATCAGCACGTAGATGATCGCGCCCGACCAGCGGCGCCCAATAAGCTCGATGGCGCTCTGAAAGCGGACGCAGGCGGAGTGGTCGACGGTGTCTGAACTTTCCATTCAACAGCTACTTGACAATATGAAGTGTTGCTCGTATAGTTAGCTTATCAATCGTAAGAAACATTACGAAACAGAAGGAGCTAAGTAAAATGAGTTGGAATTTGGACACGAGCCACAGCCAGGTGAGTTTCTCGGTTAAGCACATGGGGATCATGACAGTGCGCGGCCATTTCAGCGAGCTGCAGGCCACCATCGACTTCAATGAGGACGACTTTACCGCGTCTTCCGTTGAGGCCACCATCAACGCCGCGAGCGTGGGGACGAACGACGAGAAGCGTGACGCCCATCTTCGGTCAGCCGACTTCTTTGACGTGGAGCACTACCCCACCCTCACATTCAAGAGCACCAACATCGAGCGCGCGGCACACGACCGCTACCGGATGACCGGCGACCTCACGATCCACGGCGTCAGCCGGTCGGTATCGATGGAAGTGGTGTACTCGGGCCAGGCCAAGGATCCCTACGGCAACCTGCACGCCGGCTTCAGCGCCGAAACGACCATCAACCGCAAGGACTGGGGACTGGGCTTCAACGTCACTCTCGACACCGGTGGCTTCATGGTCAGTGAGGACGTGAAGATCGGCCTCGAGATCGAGGCTGTGAGGCCGGCCCAAGTGGCCGCCGCCGCGTAACCCGCCCGCTCCGCGAAGGCCCGAGGTTGAGATACCTCGGGCCTTTTCAATTGGCCGCGACGTACGACAGCGCTCCGACCTGCCGCACCAGACCCCTCAGCTCCATCATCGTCAGCAGGCTGGACACTTGAGCTGCCGGCAGGCCCGCCTCGCGGGCCACTTCATCGATGTATCGCGGCTCGCTCGAAAGAGCAGCTAACAAGGCTGCTTCGACAGCATCCTCCGGCTGGCTGGGCACCGGCATCTCCAGCTGATGCGCCACCATCCCCAGGTTCAGCTCGTCCAGCACGTCCTGCACGGTCGCCACCAGCTTGGCGCCGTCCTGGATCAACCGATGCGCGCCCAAACTCTGCTTGCTGAAGATGCTGCCCGGCACCGCGAAGATGTCGCGCCCCTGCTCGCCGGCAAGGCGCGCCGTGATCAGCGCTCCACTGGTGTCGCCCGCCTCGATCACGATCGTCCCCAGGCTCAAGCCGCTGACGATGCGGTTGCGGGCGGGAAAATGGACCGCGTCCGGCTTCGTGCCGAGGGGATACTCTGAGATGACCGCGCCACTGGCCGCGATCTCGCGAGCCAGCCCCGCGTGCTCCCGCGGGTACATCACGTCCAGCCCGCTGCCGAGCACGGCGATGGTCCGCCCGCCGCCTGCCAGGGCAGCCCGGTGCGCTTCGGCGTCGATGCCGCGCGCCAGCCCACTCACGATAGTGACGCCTTTGGCTGCCAGCTCGCCAGCTAGCTTCAGCGCCACTTGCCGTCCGTACGGGGAGGGCAGCCGGGTGCCCACGATGGCGACCGCCAGCTCATCTCGCGGCAGCAGCTCGCCACGCACGTACAGCACCACCGGGGGGCTGGCGATATGTCGCAACAGTCGTGGGTAGCGCTCGTCGTCGTCCCAGGCAATGGCCTTTGTGCCTGCCCGGTCAAGCCGTGCGAGCTCGGCCGTGAGGTCGAGCGTCTGCCGCGCCTTCAGGAACCGCTGGGCCGTGGGCCCATCAATGCCGGCTCCAATCAGGCTCTCGACGTTCTGACCCCAGGCCGCTTTCAACGAGCCGAAGCGCTCGAACAAGCGGCGGGTTTTGGCCGGCCCAATGCCGTCGACGGTAGAGAAGGCGATCCAATACTCCGCCCCTGGCGAGTGCATGCTCGCTTTAGGGTACAGGTTCTGAGACCCGAGGCGCCGTCACAGTACAGTGGTGCACAGGTGCCGTCGAAATCACTTCAAAACTGGCTCAACGTCGGGCTTCCGGGGTTGCTTGAGCTCGACGTTGCCCATGAAGCAGTTGGCGGCCGCGTCGGTGGCCGTGGCGCGCTAACCCAGGCGATAAACGACGCTTACATTGTCCTGTTGGCAGCACGATTTCAACAGTTCTGCAGGGACTTGAACAGTGAGGCAGCCGCCGTGCTTGCGGACGCTGTTCCACCCGACCTTAGTCTCATGTTCCGGATTAGTCTCACTCGGAGCCGCAGGCTGGATCGAGG
Organism: Chloroflexota bacterium; assembly: GCA_036844545.1. Taxonomy (GTDB): domain Bacteria; phylum Chloroflexota; class JAJPGV01; order JAJPGV01; family JAJPGV01; genus DATGVV01. Next base: position 9,580 of record DAIUFO010000054.1, on the reverse strand, counting down.
CATTGCTCAGCCGAGCAGTATTCAGGAGGATTTCAGGCTCTTAGAACTCGACCTGTGGGACGCTCTTCCGCGGCATGATAGACGGAATTCACGGCCCAAATGGAGATTGGAACAACTGAATGTGTGGCGAAATGCCATTGCCCACCAAGACTTCCTCCTGTCTCCAGCTAACCTGGTGCTGGTCTCGAGCACAAAGCGAACGCTCGCTTGCGTTCGCTTTGCGGCGTTCCGTTTGCACAGCCTTGGCGAAGGACATGGACCAGGTGGTTGGGCGTCACATCGCGTTGTTGGTCGGCCGTGCCCCCTGGTGATATGGTCACACCATGACGGTGAGGCATTTGCCCAGAGCTATGCGGCTCGCGGCCGGCAGCATGGTGAGCGTCCCGCGGAAGGGTGAAGTGTGGGATGGTGTCATCGTTGAAGATCGGGGTGCACTGGCGCCGAATGGTGAGCACCTGTTCAGAGTTCGCTTGGAGGGGACAGAAGATCCGCTTGAGTTCGAGGTGCCAGCATCGATGGTGGTCCCTCGGACGCAGCTAGGAGAGCCGCGCTAGAACGGCTGCTTCGCCCTATCGCGGGCTTCCGGCCTTCGGCCTGGCCATGCCGGCTACGCGCGGCATCCGGCTGAGCAGCTCGCCGGTGCGCCAGCAGGTGGTTCGCCGCTGGAAGCACTGCGCCTGCTCGTCGGCCGTGACCGGCGGCATGTCCTGCAGGCAGTACACCTCGTACAGGATCAGCTCGCCGTCAGGCGTGCGGCGGCCGTCGTCCGGGATCCACCGCTCGCGATAGAAGCAGCAGGCGTTCTCGTGCCGTCGAAAGGAATTGCGCTCGTCTATGCCGCTATCCTACCTCTCGCCGCCAGCCAAACAGCGTTCGGTTTGAGCGGCAGGCTGTTGAGCTCGGCGCCGCCCAGAGCGTCCGAAACAGCGTTCGCCAACGCCGCCGGCGCGGGCACGGTGCCGCTCTCGCCAACGCCCTTGATACCGAGCGGATTGTTGCCCCGCGCCTCCACGTGGCCAAGCACCACGTCGGGCGACTCCATCGCTCCGGCGATCATGTAGTCGGCCATCGTAACAGACTGCGGCTGCCCGTCGGCGTCGAACACGAATTCCTCCAGCAGCCCGCCGCTGATGCCCTGGATCGCACCGCCCTGCATTTGGCCCTCGACGATGGTGTCATCGAGCGAGGGACCGCCGTCGTGGACGTTGACGTAGCGCAGGATGCGCACCCCGCCCGTGCTCGGGTCAACGGCCACGAGCGCGACGGCGATGCCCATCGTCCACGTGACGGTATCGGGGCGGAAATGGAACTCGGTCTGGAAGCCGGCGGCGAGCTCGGCCAGCGAGAGGGATGAGCCGCTCTCACCGTGAGCCGCGCCCTCGGCCCAGCGCAGCTGCGACGGCGGCACACGCAAGCGGTCGGCGGCGGTAGCCAGCACGTGCTCGCGCAGGTCCAGGCTGGCCTGGTGGACAGCGTTGCCGGCCCCCACGGCGGTGCGGCTGGCGAACGTTCCCACGCCGTCCGGCATCAGCCCAGTATCGCCCTCGGTCAGGGTGATCCGCTCCAAGGGGATGTCCAGCACCGCGGCGCAGACTTTGGCCAGCGTGGTGGCGTGGCCCTGTCCTGAGCCGGCGGCGCCTGTAAAGATGTGGACGTTCCCCTCCGGCTCGACCAGGAGGCGGGCGCCCTCGGACGGCCCGCGGCCGGTGGCCTCCATGTAGGAAGCGCAGCCGACGCCGAAGCACTCACCCGCGGCCTCCGTTTCGGCCCGAAGCGCCGGCCAGCTCGCCGGCTGCGCCAGCTCCAGGGCTTGTGCCAGCACCGCCGGGTAATCGCTGGCGTCGTAGCGGATGGGCACGCCATCCCGCTGCGGGATGCCCTGGGGGAACGGCATGTCCTCCGGCTGCACGAGGTTGCGGCGGCGGATCTCGAAGCCGTCGATGCCGAGCTGGCGCCCCGCGATGTCCAGCGCGCGCTCGAGCGCGAAGCAGATTTCCGGCCGGCCGGCACCGCGGTACTGCGAGCTGGGCGGCTTGTTACTCAGGATGCCGCGCCCGCTGATCTTGATGTGCGGCACGCGGTAGGGCCCAAAGGCGTGCAGCGCGCTGTTGGCCACGATGCCTACCGTCCGGCTGCTGGAGGCGCCCAGGTCGGTCAGGTAATCGTCGCGAAAGCTCAGGATGCGACCTTCGGCGTCCACGGCCAGCTCCACGTCGTGCATCTGGTCGCGGGCCTGAGCTGCCGCCAGCAGGTCCTCGGTCCGGTCGGCGATCCAGCGCACCGGCCGCCCCAGCTTCTCCGCGCAGTGCACCACCAACGCCTCCTCGCTGGCGATGTGCGTCTTCATACCGAAGCCGCCGCCCACATCCGGCGTGATGACGCGCAGCCGCGCTTCGGGCCAGCCCAGGATCGTTGTGACGGACTTGCGTACGCGGTGTGGCACTTGCGTCGAAGTCCACAAAGTGGCGCTGCCTGTAACAGGATCGACCGCCGCCATGGCCCCCCGGCTCTCAATGGAGCTGCCACCCTGGCGGCAGCTGTAGAACTGGCCGCGGACGGTACAGCCCACCTCGCGCGCCGGAATGTCGCCGCGCTCGAAGGCAAGGCTCACGGCGGTGTTGTTGGGCAGCCCGTCGTACAGCTCCGGGCCGGTCAACGCGGCCTGGCCGCTGGTTGCCGGCAACGGCTCGGCGTCCATCTCGATGAGGTCGCGCGCGTCCTCCGCCTGGGCTCGCGTCTCCGCGACCACCACGGCCACGGGCTCACCTACGTGGCGCAGCCGGTCGCCGGCCAGCAGCCGAACTTCCGTTTCACGCAGCTCCAGGTGCACCGCCCGGGCAAAGTCCGGCTGGGGCACCTCGCTGGCTGGCATGGGCGCCATAGCAGCGACATCGTCGGGCGTGATGACGGCCAGCACGCCGGGGCTCTGGCGCGCCGCGTCGACGTTCAGCGACAGCAAGCGAGCGTGAGGATACGGATTGCGATAAACGGCCATGTGCAGCATGTCGGGCCGGCTCAGATCGGCCACGAACTGCCCGTGGCCTTGAAGGAGCCGCGGGTCATCCAGCCGCTTGGTCGGCGTATGCCCGCCGCTATTCAAACCGACACCATGTGCTTGGCCAACCGGGCATAGCGCGGTAAAGGATCGCCGATCAGCGGCGTTGCGTATTCCATGAAAGCCTCCGTCACGAAATTGGCCTCGGCGTTGACGAACTCCCGAGGCATCAGCTTCACGCTGTTGGCCACCTCTGCGAGCGGCGCGAGTCCGGTGCCGCAACGGTACTCCGGTCCCGACTCACGCACCAGCGTGACCATGGAGCCCGACGCCCCCGCCAGCGCGTGCCGCACGCCAGCCTGTCCGGCCATGTAGGCCTCGTCCAGGTCGGCGCCAGAAGCCAGCGAGATGGACATCCGCTGCAGCGTGCCGGGCTTGTCGAACCGCGCCCGCAGCCCCAGCCGCCCGCTGACCTCCTGCGCGAGGAACGCCGCCGGGCTGTCGAAATAGGCGTGGCCGAAGGCGTCGACGAACGTCGGCTCGGTGCCGCGGGCCACGACGTTGCCAGCCGGGTCGGTGATCCGCTCCGGCACCACCGCTACGGCGTAGCCCAGCCGGTCGTACACGCGCTGGACGTCCCCCAGGAAGCGGTCGACCTCCAAATGCTGCTCGGGGAAATAGATCAGGTGCGGCGCGTCCTCGTCGGTGCGCTTACCGAGCGCCGCGCTGGCCGCCAGCCAGCCGGCGTCCCGGCCCATGACCTCGATGATCTTGATCGGGTCGAAGCGGCGCATCGCCTCTGTGTCCAAGCCCGCTTCCAGGACCGAGATCGCCAGGTAGCGAGCGACGCTGCCATAGCCCGGGCAATGGTCCGTGAACGGCAGGTCATTGTCGATGGTCTTGGGCAGGCCGATGACGAACAGCTCGTAGCCGCGCTCCTCAGCCAGGCGCTGGAGTCTGGCCGAAGTGTCGGCTGAATCGTTGCCACCGGCATACAGCAAGTAGCGCACCTCGAGCCCGCGCAGCAGCTCCAGTAGACGGTCGAGCTGCTCCGGGTTGGGCTTGAAGCGGCACGAGCCCAGCGCTGCCGATGGCGTCGTGCGCAGTCCCGCCAGCGTATCAACTGCCTCGGCCCGAAGGTCCACCACCTGCCCATCCAGCAGGCCCTGCACGCCGTTCAGCATGCCGTAGATGCCGTCGACTTCCGGCTGCCGGAGCGCTTCATCCACGACGGCTGCCAGCGTGGCGTTGATGACGGCGGTGCAGCCACCCGACTGGCCGACGATCAGGTTCTTGGGCACCGCCCGATCTTAAACGGGAGTTGTCGCTGGTTGGGCGGCGTTCCCGCGCGCCAGGCCGTCGCGATGCGTCGCGTCCGCGCGGCGCAGCAGT
>DAIUFO010000054.1:0-5183 GCA_036844545.1 Chloroflexota bacterium | reverse complement strand
CTGAGGAGTTCCCTCACCCTCGCCCTCGCCCGCCGCGGCGGGCGAGGGGAAGCGAGCGTCAGCGCGGCGCAGCAGCACGACGGTGATCGTCGCTGCCGCCGCCAGGATCACGGTCAGGAAGATCATCCCATCCAGCCCCCAGGCCTGGGCGAACGGGCCACCGGCCACGCCGCCGGTGACCTCGCCGACACTCAGGAAGATTGAGTACAGGCCCATGATCACGCCGCGGTCGGCGCGGAAGTCCTCGGTGATGTCGGCCAGGTACGCCAGCGCCGCCGGCGTGAAGCCGCTCTCGATGGCGACGGCCACGGCCAGGATGGGCAGCAGCGCCACGAACCACCACCTGCTGTTGTCGCCGCGATGGTTCAACAGCAGCAGGTCGAAGCAGACCACGAACATGCCGCCCAAGGCGATGGCCATGATGCTGGTCTTGTCCGGGATGCGGCCGAACAAGCGGCTCCAGCCGAAGGTGCCGGCGATCAGCACCAGCACGAACAGCCCCATGATGGTGCTCACCTGGCTGCCGGTCATGCCGCCCGTCAGCAGCTGTCCCGGATGCCGCGGCCCAGCCAGCTGGAAGATGATGTTGTTGAACCACAAGCCGATCACGGCGGTGACGCACAGCCAGGCCGGCGCGAAGCGCAGGATACGCGGCTGCCGAATCACTGCCAGGTAGCCGGCCAAGCTGGTCCGCTGCACCTGCCGCACCTGCCGCGTATGCGACACCCAGATCCAGACCGCGAGCGCGCTCAGCAGGTACAGGCCGGCGGCGGCCCGGAAGGCATTGAGCGCCAGCAGCTCCCAGAAGCGGCCGCCGAGCGAGTACCCGGCTCCGATGCCGACGAGCGTCGCTATCTCGAAGTAGGCCATCGTCCGGCCACGGCCCTCGGGCGTGCCGCTGGTGTTATCGGCCAGGAAACCAAGCGTGGCTGGCGTGAGCGTCGCCGCCGACACGCCCTCCAGCGCACGCGCCAGGAACAAAACCGGCAGCAGCCCAGAGATGGGATAGATCTGGAGGGCCGCCAGGCCAATCAATGGCCCGGCGATGATGAACGGCTTGCGGCCGTAGCGGTCGCTCAGCGCGCCCATAATAGGCGCCACCACCAGCTCGACGGCGTAGCTGCTGCTCAGCAGCAGCGCCGCCAGGATGGCCACCAGCGGCAGCCCCTGGCGCGCCAAGAGAGCCAGGTAGAAGCCGATGATCACGCTCGCGGCCGATTGCCCGCTGCGCAGCAGGAAGGACGACCAGATGACCGCCCGCAGTGCCGCGCGGACGCCCGGCTCGGCGGGGGTTTCGGCGCTGTCCGCGCTCACGCCTTTCATGCTACAGTCGCCTCGGATGGCCGACGAAAAGGAGCTGCTGGCCGGCATCGCCGTCAACGGTCCGTGGCAGGGCTTCATCGAGGAAGCGCGCAACCCCAAGAAGCGCCACTACGCCTGGGGCTACAGCCTGCGAACCGACGTCTCGACCGAGGCCGCCGAGGCGCTCAAGAGCGGCGATAAGAAGCGGCGCGTCAAGAACGGGACGAAGGTCTACCTGGCCTGCTGGGAGCCCGGCAAGGACGACGCGGCCCGCATCTTCCGAATTGGCTATGTCGATTACATACGTCGCGACGGCCATTTCATCTCCTTCGCCTTCCACCTGGACGAGCTGGTGGACCTGGCCGTGCCCGTCGGCCGCGACCAGCTGCTGCTGCGCTACGTCGAGCTTGCGGACGTCCGGCCGGCCGGTGTCCCGGTGCTATAGTTACGCCCGTATGAGCGTGGAGATGCGGCCGGATGAGTCGCTCGAAAGCCTGCTGCGGCGGTTCAAGAGAGGCGTTTCGGTCGAGGGGATTACCCGCGTCTTCCGCAGCAAGATGAGCTTCTTGTCCAAAGGAGAGAAGCGCCGGCTGAAGCGCAAGCGGGCCGAGCGGCGCCGCAAGCGCCACGCCTACGAGCGCTAAGTAAGCTTCTCAGCGACAATTGAGGCTCTCCGACACGGAGGGCCTTTTTCATTGGTGAATGCACATGAGTGAGCTGGCCGACCTGACCAAGCCGTACGACCCGAAGGCGGTGGAGGCGCGCACCTACGCCTTCTGGGAAGGCCAGGGCTACTTCAGGCCGGCCATCGACCGGGCCAAGAAACCCTTCACGATCATGATCCCGCCGCCGAACGTCACCGGCGTGCTGCACACCGGCCACGCCCTGACACTGACCATCGAGGACATCCTCATCCGCTGGCATCGCATGATGGGCGATCCCACGCTGTGGCTGCCGGGAACCGACCATGCGGCGCTGCCCACGAACTTCCTGCTGCGCCAGCACCTCGAGCGCGAGGGCGTGAGCTGGCAGGCGCTTGGCCGCGAGAAGTTCCTGGAGCGCGGCTGGCAGTGGAAAGAGGAGTATCACAGCCGCATCGTGGCCCAGATGAAGCGCCTGGGCGTGTCCGTCGACTGGACGCGCGAGCGCTTTACCATGGACGAGGGCCTCTCCCGCGCGGTGCGTACTGTGTTCGTGCGGCTCTACGATGAGGGCCTCATCTACCGCGGCGACTATATGGGCAATTGGTGTCCCGGCTGCCAGACCGTGATCAGCGACCTGGAGGTTGCCCACAGGGACGAGCAGGGCGAGCTGTGGACCTTCCGTTATCCACTGGCCGACGATCCCAGCCAGGGCATCGAAGCAGCAACTACGCGCCCCGAGACGATGCTGGGCGATACCGCCGTCGCCGTACACCCCGACGACGATCGCTACAAGAGCTGGATCGGCAAAACGCTGCGCCTGCCAATCGTCGGCCGGCTGATACCCGTGGTGGCCGACACGGCGGTAGACCCCAAGTTCGGCACGGGCGCGGTGAAAGTGACGCCGGCGCACGACCCGACCGACTACGACATCGGCAAGCGCCACAGCCTGCCCGTGATCAGCGTCATGCATGCCGACGGCAGCATGAGTCACGAGGCAGGCAAGTTTGCCGGCCTCGACCGCTTCGAGGCTCGCCGCGACGTATTGGTGGCGCTGCAGGCCGAAAACGCTCTCGTGAAGACGGAGCCCTACAGCCACGCGGTGGGCCATTGCCAGCGCAGCGACGACGTGGTCGAGCCGCGGATCACCAGTCAATGGTGGGTCAAGATGGAGCCCCTGGCCAAGCCCGCGCTACAGGCTGTGCTGGACGGGCGCATCACCATCACGCCCGAGCGATTCACGAAAGTCTACAGCCACTGGATGGAGAACATCCGGGACTGGGTGATCTCGCGCCAGATCTGGTGGGGCCATCGCGTGCCGGTGTGGTATTGCCAGAGTTGCAACGAGCTTATGGTCCAGGTCGAGGCGCCCACGCGCTGCCGCAAGTGCGACAGTGAGGACCTGCTGCAGGACCCGGACACGCTGGACACGTGGTTCAGCTCCGGCTTGTGGGCGTTCAGCACCCTCGGTTGGCCCGACCAGGCCGAGGACCTGAGCTACTTCTACCCCACCTCCGTCATGGAGACGGGCTACGACATCCTGTTCTTCTGGGTAGCCCGCATGATCGTGCTCGGCCTGCACTTCATGGACGAGGTCCCGTTCCGACACGTGTACCTGCACGGCATGGTGCGCGACGCCTTCGGCCAGAAGATGAGCAAGACCAAGGGCAACGTGATCGATCCCCTGGACCTCATGGACGAGTACGGCACCGACGCCCTACGCTTAGCCATGGTTACCGGCAACTCCGCCGGCAACGACCTGCGCCTGTCCGAACAGCGCGTCGAGCACGGCCGCAACGTGGCCAACAAGATCTGGCAAGCCGCCAGGTTTGTGCTGAGCTACGAAGGAGGAGTTCTGAGTTCAGAGTTCACAGTTCAGAGTTCGCGCCCCGGAGACTCAGAACTCAGAACTCAGAACTCAGAACTCCCCGAGCGCTGGATCCGCTCCAGGGCCCTCACCGCCAGCCGCGACATCAGCCGCCAGCTGGAACAGTTCCAGCTGGGCGAAGCGGCGCGCACCGTCGAGGAGTTCTTCTGGGGCGAATTCTGCGACTGGTACCTCGAAACCGTCAAGCCGCGCGTCCTTGGCGCCGAGCACGCGGCTCGCGGCCCCGCCGCCAAGGAAACGCTGCGTGAGGTGCTGGGCGTCAGCTTGCGCCTGCTGCACCCGTTCATGCCCTACGTCACGGAGGAGATCTGGCAGCACCTGCGCCAAACCCAGCCTGATCTGACGGACACCATCGCCATCGCCCAATGGCCGGGCTCGGCCGAAGGCCAGCCGCTTGGCTCAGAAACCGCCCTAGAAGCCTGGGACGATCCTGAGGCCGAGGCCGCCATGGCGCTCGTGATCGGCGCCATCAGCGCAATCCGCAACTACCGTTCGGAGCGCGGCATACCGCCCGCACAGAAGCCGCGGCTCGCGCTTCGTGGCGAGGGCGCTGACGAGCTCCGAGCCCAGGCCTACCTGATCGAAAACCTGGCCAGCGTGTCGCTCGCCGAGCCTACGCCCGAGGCTGTCCGGCTGCTCGTCGGCTCGGTCGAGCTGCTGCTCACGGTCCCAGTCGACTCGGCCGCCGAGCGAACCCGGCTCCAGGACGAGCTCGCCGCGGCGCAGGCCGAGCTGGAGCACGCCGAGAAGCAGCTGGCCCAGCCCGGCTTCCGCGACCGTGCTCCACTGCACGTGCTCCAGAAGGCCGAGGGGCGCCTCGCCGGCGCCCGGGAGCGCGTCGCCAAGCTTGAGCAGCAGCGGCGGGACATCGGCTGATGCCCCTCAACATCGGCATCATGGGCTTGCCCAACTCGGGCAAGTCGACGCTGTTCAACGCCATCACCCACGCCCACGCTCCGACGGGCACGCATGCCTTCTCCACGACCGACCGGAACATGGCCTCGGTCAACGTCCCGGACACGCGGCTGGACACGCTGGCCGAGATGTTCCACCCCAAGAAGGTCACGCCGACGATGGTGGAGTTCGTGGATATCCCCGGCGTAGTGCGTGGCTCCAGCCAGGGTGCCGGGCTGGGCAACAAGTTCCTTGGCTATCTCCGCCAGTCGGACGTGCTGGCGGAGGTGGTCCGCTGCTTCGACGATCCCAATGTGCCGCACCCCGACGAGACCATCGACCCCGTCCGCGACATGGAGACGGTCCGGCTGGAGCTGGTGCTGGCCGATCTGGCCGTGGTGGAGCGGCGCATGGATCGCACCCGCTCCGCAGCCAAGGGTGGCGACAAGAAGCAGGTG
>DAIUFO010000053.1:0-15084 GCA_036844545.1 Chloroflexota bacterium | reverse complement strand
GTCGCTAACATGGCCAAGCCGGAGATCGACTACGTCCGCATGAACATCGTCGCCCGCAAAGCTGGCTAACCCTATGATCCCCTCCAAAGCAGGAGGCTGAAGCGTGAAGAACGGGCTCAAATGGATGGACAGCGACATGCACCTCGCGGAGCCGTGGGATTTGTGGCAAAGCTACGTCGAGCCGGAGCTTCGTGACCGCGTTCCGGAACTGACGGGCATTGAGGAAGGCCACAACCCGCTCCTCCACGGTCCCCATCGCGACATCGTCGACATCCACAAGCTGAAAGTGGATGCGTTCACGTCCTACTTGCGGCCCGACGGCAAGTGCGTAGACCCCGAAGGGCAGCTGCGGGCCATGAACCGCGAAGGCATCGATACGGCCATCCTGTACCCGACCATCGCTCTCGGCGCCATGGGGCCGAACCCGCCCGGCGCCGCGGCCATCCTTCGCCGCGCCTACAACAGCTGGCTGCACGACTTCTGCTCCTACGAACCGGCACGGCTGAAGATGAATGCCATGATCGCCGTCCACGACATGGATGCGGCGGTGGACGAGGTCAAGCGGGCCAAGGAGCTTGGCGCCGTCAGCTTCTTCATGGACCCGCGACCGGATGATCCGGGCTACGACGATCCCGCTTACGAGCCTATCTGGACCGAGGCCGAGCGCCTGGACCTGGCTATTGGCTTCCACGGTCCGGCTCAGCCGCAGATGGTCGCGCGCTACAAGCACCACGGGGCGAACCATGCCTGGCTGCACACCAGCAGCCGACCCGTGGGGCATATGTGCACCCTCATGGAGCTGCTGTATGGCGGCGTGCTGGAGCGGCATCCTCGGCTGCGAATCGTCTTCCTGGAAGCCGGCGCGTCTTGGGTGCCGTTCTGGCTGTTCCGCATCGAGGAGGAGTGGGAGAAGTTTCGCCAAGTCCACGCCGACATGCGGGAAAACGTCACCATGCCGCCGCTCGAGTACTGGAAACGGCAGTGCTTCTGCTCGGTGGAGGTCGACGAATGGAGCCTGCAGGGCGTGGTCGCCTCGATTGGCGACGATACGCTGGTAGTCTCGTCCGACTTTCCCCACTTTGACTGCGCCTTCCCCGAAGCGGGCGAGCATTTCTTGGCATTGCCTGGTGTGAGCATGGCGTCAAAACGCAAGATCCTGTGGGACAACTGCGCCAGGCTCTACAACCTCAACTGATGGCCCAGCACAGCCCATAATTAGGCGTGCCCCAGAACGTGTTCGACACCTTGCGTGAGCGTGGCTTCGTGTACCAGGTGTCCGACGAGACCGGGCTGCGGAAGGCGCTGGAGCAGCCGATCACGATGTACTGCGGCTTCGACCCGACGGCGCCAAGTTACCACGTGGGCAACCTCATGGGCATCATGCTGCTGGCCTGGTTTCAGCGATTTGGCCACACGCCCATTGCGCTCATGGGCGGAGGGACGGCCCTCATCGGGGACCCGAGCGGCAAGACGACCACGCGCTCCGTACTGTCGAAGGAACAGATTGCGGCCAACCTGCCTGGCCAGCAGCGGCAAATGAGCCGCTACCTGGACTTTGACGGCGGCAAAGCGCTCATGCTCAACAACGCCGACTGGCTCACCAAGCTCAACTACGTCGAGTTCCTGCGGGACACCGGCCGGCACTTCACCATCGCCCACATGCTCTCGGCTGAGGTCTACAAGACCCGCCTCGAGTCCGGCCTAAACTTCGTCGAGTTCAATTACATGCTGCTGCAGGCGTACGATTTCCTGCACCTGTATCGCGAATATGGCTGCATCCTGCAGACCGGCGGCAGCGACCAGTGGAGCAACATCCTGGCGGGCACGGACCTGATCCGGCGGGAGGAGCGCGCCGAGGCATTCGTCCTTGTGACGGAACTGCTCAGCACCGCCTCGGGTCAGAAGATGGGCAAGACCGAAAAGGGTGCGGTCTGGCTCGATCCGGCGCTGACGTCGCCTTACGAGTACTACCAGTACTGGATCAACACCGAGGACGCCGACGTGGCGAAATTCCTGGCGCTGTTTACCTTCTTGTCGATGGAGGAGGTGCGCGCGCTTGGCCGCCTGGAAGGCGCCGACCTGCGCCAGGCCAAAGAGGAGCTGGCCTTCGAGGCGACGAAGATTACGCACGGCGAGCGGGCGGCTGAGGAAGAACGCGAGACTTCACGAGCGCTGTTTTCGCGCGGCAGCCGAATAAGGATGGCCTCGGGGTCGGGCGCAAGCCAATCCACCGGTACAGCCGTCGCCACTGTGGTTCACGCCCCGATATTCACGGTCGAGCCGACGCACCTCACCGCTGGCATTCCCGCGCACGAACTGTTCGCTGACGCATTCGGCAAGTCCCGCCGCGAGGCGCGCCAAAACATAGGGGCCGGCGGATGCTACTTCGACGATGAACGCGTGGCGCCCGGAGCCATTATCGACCGTGAGGGCCTCCTCCGCTGGGGCAAGAAGGACTATCGCCGCCTGGTCGCGAAAGCCTAGCTTGCTCGACCTCCTGCAAGCCGTCGCTGGTTTAGAGCATGAGACTCCCTTCCTGCTGCTCGACCTCGAGCGTGTTCGCCAGAAATATCGCGAGATCCGCGACAGCGTGGACGGCGTGCAGGTCTTCTACGCCATCAAGGCCAACGACCATCCGGCCATTCTGCGGACCTTGGCGGCGGAGGGTTCCTGCTTCGAGGTTTCCTCCGTATTCGAGCTGCGCGCGCTGCGGGAGACCGGAGTTCCCGCGAATTGCATCGCCTCCTTCAACCCCATCAAGAGTCCGAGTTTTGTCGCCGCCATGAGCGCGTACGGCTCGACGCTCATGGCCGCGGATTCCATGGACGAGCTCGCCAAGCTGGCCGAGCACGGCCCCAATGCCGAGGTAGCCATTCGGCTCAACGTCGAGAGCGAGGGCAGTGACTGGCCGCTGGACGATAAGTTCGGCGTTGAGCCCTACGAGGTGCTGCCTATGCTGCGGCGGGCTCGCGAGCTGGGGTTGAGGACTGCCGGCCTGACCTTCCACGTCGGGTCGCAATGCCGCAACGCCCTGAGCTGGAAGAAAGCCATCGAGCGCTGCGCCGGCGTCTGGCAGGAGGCTAAGGCCGAGGGCATCGAACTGAGTGTCCTGAGCCTTGGCGGTGGGATTCCGGCCTGGCACGGCAAGCCGATGCCATCTATCGAGGAGATCGGCCAGGTCATCCGGGAATCACTGCAAGCCAGCGCGCTATCGGCGAGCGACGGCGTGCGCCTGATCATCGAGCCGGGCCGCGGCGTCGTGGCCGAAGCCGCGGTGATGGTAGCGTCGGTCATCGCCAAAGCGTGCCGCGGCGGGACCGGCTGGGTGTACATCGACGCGGGTGTCTTCAACGCCCTGATGGAGACGATCTGCGGCTTCACTTACGAGATCACCGCCAGCAGCGGCCGCCCTCCACGGAGCATCACGCTCGCCGGACCATCGTGCGACAGCGTGGATGTCATGTTCCGCGGCATCGACCTTCCCGAGCTGGAAGTTGGCGACCGGCTCTACATCCACAACGCCGGCGCCTACACCACCGTCTACGCCTCCTCCTTCAACGGCTTCCCCCCGCCCGCCGTCTACGTCTTGAACGAAGGGCCCGGAGCGTAGGCCTGCCCGCGTCGCCTGAGGCCGAGCGCATTGCCAACGGCCATGCCTGGTCCAAGCATTCAGAGGACTTTCCGGGATTCGGCAGCGCCGCCGAGCTGGCCATCCATCTGGACGCAGTCATGAATCGAGGCGAGGTCAAACGCCTGACGTCGAGGAGGACGGCCTATTGGGACTCGCAGTCCGGCACAGTGGTGATAACCGACCCATCTCATTTGCACCATGGCACGGCCTTCCGGCCGCCGCGCGGCCAGGCATACTTTGACGGGTTACTCTAGGTAGCAACGTGACCAGAGTGAAGGTGGCGCCGCCGACGGCAACGGTCGAGCTCTCGCAGCAAGAATTGGTGATTATCGTGAATGCTCTCAATGAAGTCTGTAACGGTTTCGAGATCACGGAGTTCTCCACGCGTATCGGGGCCGATCGACAGGCGGCGGAGCGCCTGTTGGCCGCGGTGAGAGACGTTGCCAAGGGAGTTGTCGAGAAGTAGCGATCTGTCAACATCGGCGACCGCATTGCCCGCGGCGCGTGGGCACGCACGCTCCTCAAGAGGCTGGGCCGTGAGAGCGTGGAGCGGAACGCCGAGCTGTTGACAGTCAATGCGGGTGGGAGCTGGCGAAGTACTCCCCAGCGGCTTGGACGTCGCGGCCGATTTGTTTGCGGATTTCCTCGATGCCGGAGAACTTTTGCTCGCCGCGGAGCCGGTGCAGGAACTCGACGGCGATCTGCTCCCCGTAGATGTCCGCTGAGAAGTCCAGGATGTGGCTCTCAATGGTGCGCTGCTTGGCGTCGAAGGTAGGGCGCATGCCGATGTTCACGGCGGACGGCTTCTTCTCGCCCTCGAGGTGCGTGTAAGCGACGTATACCCCGTCGGCGGGAATGGCCCAGCGCTGACCCAGCCTGAGGTTCGCCGTCGGAAAACCAATCAGCCGGCCTCGCTTGTCGCCTTGGACCACCGGGCCGCGGATGCACGGGAACCGCCCCAGCAGCCGCGCCGCGCCGGTAACGTCGCCTTGGGTCAGCATCTGGCGGATGCGGGTGGCGCTCACGCCCTGACCGTCGAGCTTGAGCTCCTGGGCCACGGCGAAGGCAAAGCCGTGCTGCCCCGCATACGCCTCCAGCACCGTCCGCGTGCCATGTCGGTCATGCCCCATGGCAAAGTCGTGCCCGACAACCAGCGCGACCACCGCCGCCGCGTCAAGGATGGGGTCCATGAATTCCTGGGCGGTCATGTTCTTGATCCGGCGGTCGAAGTGGACGATGCACAACTCGTCGATGCCCTGCGCTTCAATCAGCTCGATCTTCTGGTCGAGGTCCGACAGGTAGGGTGGCGGATTAGCTGATACCACCTCGGCCGGGTCGGGATCGAAGGTGACGGCCAGCGTGCCGGCCTCGTGCTGGCCAGCTTGCTGTTGCAGCTTCCGAAACAGCGATTGGTGGCCGAGGTGTACGCCGTCGAAGGCGCCAATGGTCACCGCGAAGCGGCGCCCTGGCGTAACGTCCGCGATGCGACGGACTACGCGCACGTCAGCTATCGACTCCGAACACGATCTTCGGCTGCCCATCGCGCAGGATGGCCACGGCCTGGCCCGCTTGGTCGACTGCCAGGGTCTCGCCGGGAACGGGCATGCGCAGCCCGTTTCGAAGGCGGCCGGCCTCAGCGGCATTCACGGCAAGCGTGGACAGGTGCGGCAGCGCCGCGGTGATGGGCATCACCTCATTCTCCCACGCGCCGAGCCGGTCGAGGTCGAGGGCGTCCTCGACGCGGAAACTGCCAACAGCCTCACGAACCAGGCTCACCAGGTGCCCGCCCAAATCGTTCGCCAGCGAACGGATGTAGGTGCCCTTGCCGCAGGCAACCCGCACAGAAGCCAATGGCGCCTGCCAGGAAACCAGCTCGATGCGCTCGATGTGCACCAGCCTCGGTTGGACGTCCACCGCCTGCCCCTTGCGAGCGTAGTCATACAGCGGCCGCCCTTCACGCTTCAGGGCCGAGTACAGCGGCGGCGTCTGCTGAATGTCGCCGATAAAGCGATCCAAATCCAATTGCGCCGGGACGGGCAACTCCTCGACGAGGCGGCCTTCGGCATCGTAGGTGTCAGTGCGTTGACCCAGCCGGATGCCCGCCAAATAGACCTTGGGCGCATCCTGCAGGTAAGAGATGATGCGTGTCGCTTGGCCGAGACAGACCAGCAGCACGCCGGTCGCCAGCGGGTCCAGTGTCCCGGCGTGCCCAACGCGCTTGATGCCCGCGGCCTTGCGGACGCGCGCCACCACGTCGAACGAGGTCAAGCCCGCCGGCTTGTTGACGTTGAGAACGCCTGTGGTGCTCAGGTAGCCGCCGGAGGCGGCAGGTTCTTCAGGAGACGGTTCACTTCGTCGGCGTAGGCCATTGAGTGGTCGATGTGCATCTCCAATTCGGGCGCGTACCGCAGGCCGAGGCGATGGCCCAGCTCATGGCGTAGGAAGGACTTGGCCGAGGCTAGGGCTTTCATGGCATGCGCCTCGGTCTCGGAGGCGCCGAAGACGCTGAGGAAGATGCGCGCGTGGCGCAAGTCCGGCGTCAGCTCAACTGCCGTGATGGACACCAGCCCGTCGATGCGAGGGTCCTTAATCTCCTGCTGGAGGATATTCCCCAACTCGTGGCGTATGAGGGATTGAACCCTCTCGGTGCGGCGCGACATATGGCATCAGGAACAACTGGCTCAGACCTGGACCATCGAGAACGTCTCGACCACGTCGCCAACCTGGATGTCGCCGGCGTTCTCCATGCCGATACCGCACTCGTAGCCGGAAGCCACGTCTCTCACGTCGTCCTTGAAACGGCGCAGAGAGGTGATTTTGCCCGTGAAGATGGCGGCTGTGCCCCGGCGGACCCGGACTGAGGCGTTGCGGACAATCTGGCCATCGGTTACGTAGCAGCCGGCGATAACGTCGTTCTTGTTGACCTTGAAAACTTGCCGCACTTCGGCATGGCCCTCGATGCGCTCCTCGAACTTGGGTTCGAGCATGCCGCTGAGCTGCTTCTCGATGTCCTCTTTGAGGTGGTAGATGATGCTGTAGAAGCGCATGTCGATGCCTTCGTCGGCGGCAATACGCTGCGCCGCCGGATCGGCCTTGACGTTGAAACCCACCACCATCGCCTTCGAAGCGATGGCCAGGTTCAGGTCCGATTCGGTCACATTGCCGGTCGCGTCGTGGATGACTTTGACCCGCGTTTCCTCCCCGGACAGGCCCTCCAGCGTGGCGCGGACAGCCTCGGCCGAGCCGCGCACGTCGGCCTTGAGGATGATGTTGAGCTCCCTGACGCTGCCCTTGCCCAGGCCGGCCAAGAGATCGTCGACGCTGGGGATGCGGCCTGCTTGAGCCTGAGCCTTGGCGGCAAAGGCGCGCTTCTCGGCCGCTTGCCGGGCGGCCTTCTCGTCGTCCACGGCCGACAGATGATCGCCGGCCGCGGGCACCTCGACCAAGCCCAGAATGGAAGCCGGGAAGGCCGGGCCCGCTTCGCGGATGCGATGGCCGTGGTCGTCGAACATGGCTCGCACCCTGCCCCAGGTGTTGGCCACGACCACGTTGTCGCCCACGTGCAGCGTGCCATTCGCCACGAGCACAGTCGCCAGGACGCCCTTGTTGCGGTCCAGCTCGGCCTCGATGATCGTGCCGACGGCCGACCGGTTGGGATTGGCCTTGAGCTCCTGCACCTCGGACACGACCACGATGGTTTCTAGCATGTCGTCCAGGCCCAACTTCTCGCGAGCCGAGACTTCGACGAACTCGATGTCGCCACCGAACTCGGTGAGGACCAGGCCGGCCTGCATCAGCTGCTGCTTGGTGCGCGGCACGTCCGCCTGCTCGCGATCGATCTTGTTGATGGCCACGATGATCGGCACGCCGGCCGCCTTGGCATGGTTGATGGCCTCCACGGTCTGCGGCATGACGCCATCGTCGGCCGCTACCACGATGATGGCGATGTCCGTGACCATGGCGCCTCGGGCACGCATAGCGGTGAACGCCTCGTGGCCGGGAGTGTCGATGAAGGTAATCTTTTGGTCCTTGTAGTCGACCTGGTAGGCGCCGATGTGTTGCGTGATGCCGCCGGCTTCTCCCGCCGCGACGCGAGTCTGGCGGATGGCATCCAACAGCGATGTCTTGCCGTGATCGACATGGCCCATGATCGTGACCACTGGCGGCCGCGACTGGAGGTTGGCTTCGTCCTCGCCTTCGATGAAGTTACGGCGCCGGATGCCAGCCGCGCTGGCGCCCTCAGCTCCGCCCTCTTCCTCTTCCTGCAGCTTGGCGGGCGCGGTTTCGTAGCCTAGATCGACAGCCACGATCGCCGCTGTGTCGTAGTCGAGTTGGTTGTTGATCGTAGCCATCATGCCGTTCTTCATGAGGGCCTTGATGATGTCCACGGCGGAGATGCCCATCATCTCGGACATCTCCTTCACGGTGACTACGGGTGGCAGCTCGAACGCGCCGTGTTGCCCGTTGTGCCTCGGCTCCGGAAGTGCCGTCGAGCGGGCGGCGATAGCGTCCTGTGCTCGCTGAAATGCCATGGCGCGAGCGCCAGGCTTCTGCGGCCGCATTGGAAACGGCCGGCGTGTTTTCTTTGCCATTCTTCCTTATTCGACTCCCATGGTAAACGCCCGCGACAATTCCTGCCGCGTGGCAGCGGGCACGTTCATTCGCAGCGTCCGATCGAGCCCGCGCTTGGCGATGCCCACTGCCCAGCAGCGTTGCTCGCGACATAAGTATGCCCCGCGCCCCGGCGATCGTTGGTGCCAGTCGATTTGCACGCCCGAATCCGGCAAGCGCACGACGCGCACCAGCTCCGGCTTCGGGCGTTTCGCCCGGCAGCCCACACACGTGCGCTGCGGTATGTGGCTCATGCCAGACTGGCCTCCTCGGTCACGACCTCTCGCTGTTCTTCGTCCGCTTCTTGCTGTTCTACTCTCGATTTCGGTTTGATGTCGATCCGCCAGCCGGTCAGCCTGGCGGCCAGGCGCGCATTTTGGCCTTCCTTGCCAATTGCCAGCGACAGTTGCCGATCGGGCACCACGACCTGGGCCGTCTTATCGGCGTCTTCCATATGTACCGACAGCACCTGCGCCGGGCTCAACGCGTTTTCGACAAACTTCGCCGGATCGGGATCCCAAGCCACCACGTCGATTTTCTCTCCGCTGAGCTCGTTGACCACGCTCATCACGCGCTGGCCGCGCTGGCCGATGCACGAGCCCTGCGCGTCGACACCCGCTTGAACCGCGAAAACCGCCACCTTTGTCCTTTGGCCTGGCTCGCGAGCGATAGCCCTGATCTCCACCGCTCCGTTCTTCAGCTCCGGCACTTCCAGTTCGAACAGCCGCCGCAGGAAGCCGCGGTTGGCGCGGCTGCAGAGGATCTGGACCGGTCCGCGGGGCAGCTTCTGCACCTCCAGCACCAGCACCCGGACGCGTTGCCCTGGCCGGAAGTGCTCGCTCGGGATCTGCTCCGACGCCGGCATCACGGCCTGGACGTCGATGCGGCCCAGGTCCAAGTAGATGGCGCGGTTGGCCTCGACGCGCTGAACGGTGCCGAGCATGACGTCGCCCTGCCGGGTCACGTACTCCTGGTACACCTTGTCGCGCTCGGCGTCGCGCATGCGCTGCTGGATCACCTGCTTGGCAGTTTGGGCCGCGATGCGCCCGAAGTTGTCGGGCGTCACTTCCTCCACCAGCTCGGTGCCAGCTTTGATCTTGGGCCGGATGGCCTTGGCCTGCTCCAGCCCTACTTGGGTCGCATCTTCCGGCTCGCCCTCGACCACGGTCCTTGCCCGAAACACACGGATGGCGGCCGTTTCCTTATCCAGTTCCACGCGGATGTCTTGGTCGTCGGCTTCACAGCTGCGTTGATAGGCAGCCGCGAGCGCCGACTTCAGCGACTCGAGGACCACCTCCGTGGACACGCCCTTCTCAGAGCTGACCTGGGCGATGGCCGCAAAGAACTCTTTGTTCATCGACTGCACTCCTGATTCCCCGGACAGGCCCTGAGAATGAAAGAAGTGGGCCGGGGACCCACTTCTTTCGGTTCCGTTTGCGGTTTGACCCGAGTATAGCTCGGGGCCTGCCGCGGCTGGTGGATCGCCGGCTTGGTTGCGGGCTGGACGCTCAGCAGCTGGCTCGCACTGCAGCTGTCGCGATGCCGGGACAATGGAAAGGATGAAGGCAATCGTCGTCGGCGCGGGCTTGGCTGGTTTGGTGACTGCGCGCACGCTCCATCGTTCGGGCTGGGAAGTCACGCTCATCGAGGCCAGCGACGGCATCGGTGGACGCGTCCGAACCGACGTGGTGGACGGTTTTAAGCTGGACCGAGGCTTTCAGGTGCTGTTTACGGCATATCCCGCGGCCAAGCGCCAGTTGGACCTCGAGGCGCTGAAGCTTAGTCGATTCGACTCCGGCGTGATCGTCGTCGAAGGCCAGCGCTGGAACGAGATCGGCGATCCGGCCAGAGATCTCAAGGCGCTGTTCGCAACTGTCCTTTCGACGGTGGCTCTCACATCCGACAAGCTGAAAATTCTTCGGCTCAAGCGCGAGCTGAAGAGCCAGCCTAGCCACCACACGAAGGACGTGACCAGCATCGAGTTCCTGCGTGCGTATGGCTTCTCCGAGCATTTCATCGAGCTGTTCCTGAGGGGCTTCTTCGGCAGCATCTTCTTGGATCGGACGCTCGGCACGAGCTGCCGCTGCCTGCTGTTCGATTTCAAGATGCTGGCCGAGGGTCGGGCCGCCGTCCCCCGCGACGGCATGCAGGCCATCCCTGACCAAATCGCCGCTCGTTTGCCGGTGAACGCGATCCTGCTGAATACTCCGGCGCTGCGTTTGGAACGCCTAAACGGCAGCGTGGTCGGCGTGCAAACGCCAAACGAGAGGCTGGAGGCTGATGTCGTAGTGCTGGCGGCTCATTCACCTGAGGTCGAGCGGCTGTCCGGGCTCGAGATGCCCAAGGAGGCGAATTCGGCCACCTGCCTCTACTTCCACCTGCCGTATCCGATGTACGGGCACAAGAAGATCGTGATTAATGCCTATCCGGACGCTTTCGTGAGTCACGCCGTCCAGATCACGAATGTGGCGCCGGGCTACGCGCCCGCGCCGGAGCACTTGCTGTCGGCCAGCATTTTGGGAGCGCCGTATCTGACGCTCGAGGATATGGCCGATCTCGCCCTAGCGGACATGCAGCGCTGGTTCCCCTGGCGCGGTATCCGGGACTTAGCGCCGCTGGCGGCTTACCAGGTGCCGTTCGCGCAACTGGCTCAGCTGCCAGGCTTTTGGGACGCGTTGCCCCGCAACCGTACGGACACCAAAGGCCTGTACCTGGCCGGTGAGTATACTGAAGCAAGCTCCATCAATGGCGCAATGATCAGCGGCGAGAAAGCAGCCGCTGTGATCCTCAAGGACAGGTCGGACGGCTAACCGAGCGCCATTCCCGCTTGGATCTGCTCGGGCGCGGACTGGTGGCCGTTGCTCGGCAGCCAGACGGTGAACGTGCTGCCGGCGCCGAGTTGTGATTGGGCTTCGATGCGGCCCCCGTGCTCCTCCGCGATCCACTTGGCGATGGCCAGCCCGAGGCCGGTGCCGCCGCCCGTGCGGGACTTGTCGGCCTGGTAAAAGCGCTCGAAGATGTGGGGCAAGGCCTCGGCGGGGATGCCCTTGCCCGTGTCGCTCACCGTCAGCCGCACGAAACCGCTTTCGATTGGGTCGGCCAGGCGCACCTCGCCGCCCGATGGCGTGTTCTTGATGGCATTGTCCACGAGAATGAGGAGCAGCTGTTTCAGATAGTCCGGGCTGCCTTCTACTTCCGCCGGCTGGGGCCCATCGAGCCGCAACGCTACGCCGTCGCTCAGCACCCGAGCCTGGCGGTAGACCTCCTGCATGATATCCTCCACGTGCACCGGCTGCTTGGCAATGTGCAGGCCGGCGTCGGCCCTGGCCAGCACCAGCAGGTTCGAGACGAGACGGCTCATGCGCTCGGCTTCGCTGGACATGTCCTCCAGCGCCTCGCGCCGGTCCTCGCTGCTGACGTCCGGCGCGGTGGACAGCAGGCCGATGTTGCCGCGGATGGTGGTGAGCGGCGTGCGCAGCTCGTGTGAGGCGTCGGCCACGAACCGCCGCTGCGCCTGGAGGGCATTCTCGATCTGCTGGTACGCGGCTTGGATGTGGCCCAGCATCACGTTGAAGGTGGTACACAGCCGGCCAAGCTCGTCGTTGGGGCCGGTGTACTCCACGCGTCGGGCGAAGTCGCGCGAGTCGCCAATGTCCTGAGCTGTTTGGGCCACGCGGCCGATCGGTCTCAGAGCCTGGCGGGCCAGGATCCAGCCGGCGCCAAAGGCCACGATGATCCCGCTTAGGCCCGCCAGGATGAGCACTTCCCGCAAGCCCGCCAACGAGCTCTCCTGCTGTGTGATGTCGCGGCCGAGTTGCAGCACGCCGAATGCCTGGCCCTCAGGGGTATTGAGCGGGAAATTGTCGATCCGCAGCACGGTATCGCCGAGCCGCACCGTTTGCGGGATTGTGTGTCCCGTGCGCAATGCCTGGTCGATGATGCCCTTGTCCAGCGGCCAGCCGGCCGGCAGGTTGCTGGTGTTGGAGAACTTCGCCCCGTCCGGCGTCACGAACTGCGCATACGTGTCGGGGTTGAAGTTCGCGATTTGTTCCCGGATGCGCGCTGCCGGGCCGGGGCCGCCGGCGAAAATCAGGGCGCGGGCGTATTGCTGTGCGCGCACACTCAGGAACTGGTTTATTTGCTGGTTCAGCGTGAACGACAGCGTGAAATACACGGCTATCGACACCAGCAGCAGTGCCGCCGCCAGGATGCCCGTGTACCACAGCGTCAGCCTGAGCCGCAGCGACACAAGGCTACTCTTTCAGAACGTAGCCCGCGCCGCGGACGGTGTGAATCAGCCGCTGCTCGCCACCGGCCTCCAGCTTCTGGCGCAAATAGCCCACGTACACCTCGATCACGTTCGACTCGCCGTAGAAGTCGTAGCCCCAGGCTTGTTCCAGGATTTGTTCCCGTGTGAGGACGCGCCGCGGGTTGCGCATGAACAGCGACAACAGGTCGAATTCCTTGGCTGACAGCTCGATCGCGCGCTCGCCGCGCCGGGCTTCGCGGCTGGCCGTGTCCAGCACCAGGTCGGAGAAGCGCACTTCGTTGCGGGTCTCGGGCTCCCGACGCCGCAGCAAGGCTCGGACCCGCGCCATCAGCTCTTCTAGGGCGAAGGGCTTGACGAGGTAGTCGTCGGCGCCGCTGTCAAGGCCTTGTACGCGGTCCGAGACTTCGTCGCGGGCCGTCAACATGAGGATCGGCTCACCACCACCCTCACGCAGGCGGCGGCAGACTTCGAGGCCATCCATGCCGGGCAGCTGAATGTCCAGGATCACCAGGTCGGGGTGGTGCTCGAGAGCCAGGGACAAGGCCCTGGAGCCGTCGTTGGCGATATCGGTGACATAGCCCTCATAGGACAGGGCGCGGCGGAGCAGATTGGTGATCTTCTCGTCGTCGTCGACGACGAGAATCCGCTCCTTCATAGTGGCTGAAAATATAGCGGTGATGGCAAGTGCGAGGGCTCGCTCGCGCGTCTTCTCGCGCTGCTCTCAGCGACTTCTTAGATTTCCTTCATCTTATCTTCATAGCGCCATCGTCCACTCTATTGAAACTTGCCGTTGTTTTCATGGTAAAAATCCCGAACCTAGTAACTGGAGGGCTATTTGATTCGTCGCCGAAGATCGAGTCTGCTTGCGGCCGCAAGCTTCGTAAGCCTGCTGCTGCTGGCGGCTTGCGGCGCCCCATCCGGTGGGGCGGCGTCGGGTGCGCCGGGTGCACAGGCGAAGCCGGGCGGGCCGCCGCCGGCGCCGGTCAGCACCACCAAGATCGTACAAGGTCCGATCACAGCCGGCATCTCCTTTACGGGCGACGTAACCGCGTCGCGGCAAGTGAACTTGGCCCCCAAGGTCGCGGGGCTTGTGGTCAAGCTCATGGCCGACGTCGGCACGCACGTCAAGGCCGGCCAGCAGGTGGCGGAGCTCGATCACCTGACACAGGACGCTGCCGTGGCGCAGTCGCAGGCACAGCTCGAGGTGGCTCAGGCCAACCTGGCGAAAGTGCAAGCCCAAGGCCGGCCGGAATCCGTCGCTGCCGCGCAGGCGACCCTCGCCCAGCAGCAGGCCCGACTCGATCTGCTCCAGAAGCAGGGCCGGCCGGAGTCGGTGGCGCAGGCCCAAGCCAAGCTGGACCAGGATTCCCACCAGGTTGAAAACGACAGGGCAGCGCTCGGCAGCGCTCAGAACAAGCTGAATATCCTGCAGAGCCCGCAGCAGATCGATGCCTTCAAGGAGGCTGTGCTGACCGCGCAGAACACGCTGTACTCCAACCAGATCTCTCGAGACGCCTCCTGTGCGGGCGTAGGCACAGGTGGAGGCGGCGCCACCAGCAAGGGCACTACCTGCCAGTCGGTCCAGGCCGCGGTCAATGCCGCCCAAACAGCGCTGGATCAGGCCAACGACAACATGGCCATCAACCTCGATCCCAATACGCTGAGCCAGACGCAGAACGGCGTGACGCAAGCCCAGGCCACGCTGCAGAAGGACCAGGCGCTGGTGCAGGCCGATACGGCCGCGCTGGCCCTGGCCAGGAATCCCAACACGCCGCAGGACATCGCCGGCCAGCAGGCGGTCGTCAATCAGGCCACCCAGCAGGTCAAGATCGCCGCGGAGCCGAACCTGCCCACCGACATCCAGGCTTCCCAGGCCAACGTCGACGCCGCGCAGGCCAACCTCGACGCGGCTAAGGTAAACGTGCAGCTCACACAAGTGAACGCGCCATTCGACGGCGTCGTCAGCGCCAGGCTGCTGGCGGAAGGGGCACTGGCGAGCACGACAGTGCCCCTGTTCACAATCGTCTCGGAGGGAGTCGAGGTCGACCTCCCCGTTGCCCAGGAGCAACTGAGCCAGATTCAGCCTGGCCAGCCGGCGAAGCTGACCACTTCGGCGGTGCCCGGCCAGGCTATCGACGCCAAGATCGAAACCATCTCGCCGGCGGCGGACCCCAAGTCGCGTACGTTCCTGGTGAGGGTGGTCCCGGTAAGCCAGGACGGCAAGCTGCGGCCCGGCATGTCGGCCGCGGTGACCATCGCCACGCAGACGAAGGCCAATGTCACGCTGCTTCCGAACGACGCCATTACCGCTGATCCGAATACGAACGCGCAAGGCGTGTACCTCATTCAGAGCGGGCCCAATGGCGACATCGCGGTGTTCAAGCAGGTCAGCCTCGGCGCGACCGATGGCAAGAGTACGGAAGTTCTGAGCGGTTTGAACCCAGGTGACGTGGTCGTTATCTCGGGCCAGACGTCATTGACAAACAATCAGCGTGTCCGAGTGGCTGGCCAAAGCGCTGCCGCGAATGCGTCCGGCAAGCCGCAAGCATCGGGCAGTGGTGGGGCTTCGGCC
>DAIUFO010000052.1:0-15174 GCA_036844545.1 Chloroflexota bacterium | reverse complement strand
CCGCCAACCGCCGCTGTCCGGGCAGCGTCGAGCACACGGTTGATGTCGTCCTGGCCGATGTCGTGGCCGTTGTTGGCCACAGCCACCACGCCCTTGCTGTTCTGCGAGCTGATGTTCGAGTTGGCGATGCTGATGTTGGCCTGTTCGATCTTGAAGCCCGAGATCTTCTGGCACTTGTCGATGGCGCTGGAGATCGCCTCGACCGCTTCGTCGATGTTCACGACGACGCCCTTCTTGAGCCCTTGAGAGGGCGCTACGCCCACGCCCAACACGCGCAGGTGGCCGGCGTGGCCAAGCTCGCCGATGATGGTGCAGACCTTGGTCGTCCCGACGTCCACCCCGGCGATGGGTTTGGCCATTAGCGAATCAATCCTGTCTCCGGCGGATTATATGGATCGACCAAGAAAGGCACAAGTCAACGGGCTCGGAAGTACGGCGTTCTGGAGCGCACATCCACAAAAGCCAGGGTCGTTTTCTTGTCCTTTGCAAGCTGCACCACACGCGCAAGCTCCGCCATCTTCAAGTTCAGGTCTTGTGGCGGCCCGAACATCGCCATAAAGTCCTGGTCGCCGATCACGGCCAGCCCGTCTACCGGCGAGTATTGGATGCGCCGGGCGGCGATGCCCAGCGCGGCCGGGAGCTGCTCCTGCAGCAGCTCCGCCCCCTTAACGACCTCCATGTCGATCTTGTCGCCAGGCTTGACCGGCTCGCCCGCCACTTGCCCGATCACGACTTTGAGCCCGTCGGGCGAGCCTTGATCGATGACCACACCATCGTTGGCGACGCGGAAGATCTGGCTGCCTACCACCCAGGCCGCCTCCGGCTGCCGCTCGACAACGTCGATCCGCAGCCCGTCGGGCAATTGGAGCTTCACCACGGCGGATTTGACCAGGGGGATTTGCTGGAGCTGCCGCTGCATCTCGCTCGCGCTCAGCGTGAGCTCGTTGGGCCCAAGCTGCCCGTTCGGGCATTCGACGCTGCCTGGCAGGGATGCGAGGCAGCCGGGCGCCACCAGGTCGTCGACCGACTGCCTCACCGTCGCCGACGTGGCGTTGACGTTCACCTGCCGCACCCTGAAGGTGTCGGATTGGAATGCCCAACCCAATCCAGCCAGCGTGCCACCCAAAAGCAGGATGAGGGCCGCATTGGCCAGCACCCGCTTGCCATTCACCGGCTCCTTTGGAGGCTCCGGTCGCGCTGTGGCGATTCGTCGCGGTCTATCGAGGGAAACAACCCCCACGGGTTCTCGTCGTTTACGACTAGCCACTTACATCCACTCTCCTACCAATTGCACTTCCAGCTCCAACGGTTCTTTGATGGTGGACTGAGCCAGCTCGATCAGCGCCCGCACGTCGGTGGCGCTGGCGCCGCCCAGGTTGACGATGAAGTTGGCGTGCTTGTCCGATATCTGCGCGTTGCCGATGCGCTGGCCCTTCAGCCCCGCCTGCTCGATGAGGTAGCCAGCCGCGGCGCCGGCAGGATTCTTGAACATGGAGCCGGCGTTCGGCAGGGTCAGCGGCTGGGTGTCACGCCGCTTGCGGTTCAGCTCCGCGGCCTTAGCCGTCTCTTGTCGCTGGCTCAACTCGAAGCCTGCCGCGAGCACCACTTCGCCCGTATCTTTGAACCGGCTGTGACGGTAGCGCAGCTCGCACTGCTCGGTCGGGAGGGTCTGGACCGAGCCGTCTCGCGCCAAGAACCGCACCCAGGCCAGGCTGTCCCCCATGCACCAACCGTAGGCCCCGGCGTTGCTCATGACCGCTCCGCCGACGGTGCCCGGAATGCCGGTGGCGTACACCAGGTCGTAGAAGCGGCGCTTGATCGCTTCGTGCCCGACCCGCGGCAGCATGGCGCCGGACTCGGCCTCGACGAAGAGAAGTTCTGAGTTCTGGGTTCTGCGTTCTGAGCTTTGACTGAGCCCTGAGCTCTGAACTCTGAACTCAGAACTCGTACAAAGGTTGCGGATGACCAGCCCGCGGATGCCTTTGTCGGCCAGCAGGATATTAGAGCCATTGCCCATGATGAACACCGCCAACCCCAGCTCCCACGCGCCACGCACCAGCCGCGCCATGTCCGCTTCCGACCGCGCCGTTGCGAAGTAGTCCGCCGGCCCGCCAACCTTGAACGACGTAAGCTTGGCCAGCGGATACTCCGCCTCCACACCCGGGCCGAGCGCTTGCAAGACAGCAGCCCTATTCACGCAGTCGTTCCAGAATCATCGGAGCCAAGCTGGTGATGCTGCCGGCGCCCATGGTGACCACGATGCTGCCGGCCGGAGCCTGCAATTTTTCAGCAGCCTCGCTCAGCGTCGGAACGTAGCGAACACCCGCGGCCCGAGCCAGGTCCTCGGACGTCACCTCACGGACCTCTTCTCGTCCCGCCGGCGAGTACGTGTCGACGATGATGGTCTCGTCGGCATCGCCAAAAGCTCCCACGAACTCCTCGAACAGGTCCTTGGTGCGCGCATAAAGGTGCGGCTGGAAGATGCAGATCAATCGCGCTGGCCGGCGGTCCTTCAAGGCCTTCAGGTCGGCCTTGATCTCAGTCGGGTGGTGGGCATAGTCGTCGATCACCTCCACGCCCGCGGCCACGCCGATGGTCTCGAGCCGCCGGCGCGTGCCACGGTAGCCCCCGAGTGCCTCGACAGCCGTGCCCCGCTCGATGCCCAACAGCTCGGCGACCTTCAGCGCGGCCAGCGCGTTGGCCAGGTAGTGCTTCCCCGGCATGGCCAAGGGCAGGCTCGAGTCGCTGAGCTGGAACAGCACCGCACGCTCGCCGATCTCGCGGGCGATGGCCGCGGTGTGCGGGTCCTCGGCGTTGAGCACCACTGTGCCGGAGGCGGCGAACTCGCGGAAGGCCTCCAGGAGGGCGCCCATGGTCCCATACAGGTCCAGGTGATCCGCCTCGATGTTGGCGATGACCTTGACCTGTGCCGGGAACTGCAGGAATGAGCGGTCGAACTCGTCGGCCTCGGCCACGAAGTGTGGGCCGTGGCCCAGCCGGGCATTGCTGTCGATGGCCAGCAGGTCGCCTCCGCAGGCGATGGTGGGATCCTGTCCGGCCTGCAGCAGGATCGTCCCGATCATGGCCGTGGTCGTCGTTTTGCCGTGCGTTCCCGAGATGGCGACGCCGAATTTCTGGCCCATCAGCTGCCCCAGGAACACAGCCCGCTTGACCACCGGCACACCGTGCTCCGCGCCCCACCGGATCTCTGGATTTGTCTGCGCTGAGGCGGCCGAAGTAATCACGATCAGCTCCGCGCCTTCGGCCTGCTCGGCCCGGTGGCCTTCGTAGATGCTGGCTCCCAGCTCCCGCAGTTGCTTCGTATTCCGGTTGAGGCTGAGGTCGGAGCCGGAGACGGTGTAGCCGTCCTCGATCATGATCTTCGCCAGCCCGCTCATGCCGATGCCGCCCACGCCCACAAAATGGACGTGCTCGGCGGGAACGGCATACACGTGCCGAGTCATGCGCGGACCTCCCCTCGCCCGCCGCGGTGGGCGAGGGCAAGGGTGAGGGAACCCCGTAGCCGCCACTGCATTAGCCTGCCAGCTCCAACAGCATCTCCGCCAGTACCCGTGCCGCGTCAGGCCGAGAAAACGCGCGCATTGACTCCGACATCGAAGTCAAACGCCCTGGATCCCCAAGCAACGACAGCAGCAGCGGCACGAGAGCTCCGCCACGCACCTCGTCGTTTGTCAACATGGCCGCCCCGCCCGCGCGGACGAGCACCTCGGCGTTGTACTTCTGGTGGCCGCCCGCGTAGGGGTAAGGGACCAGGACGGCCGGCAGCGCCGCCGCCGGCAGCTCGCCCAAGGTCGAGGCTCCCGCGCGGCTCACGCACAGGTCGGCCGCGGCCAGGGCCAGCGGCATCTCTTCCAGGAACGCTTCCACCCGATAGCGAGGGCTCTGTTTCACCAGCAGATCGGGCGCATCGAGCGCTCCCGCCAGGTGCAGGATTTGTGTGGCGGGCAGGAGTTGCTCCAGTCCGCCGGCGATGGCTTCGTTCAGCGTCCGCGCGCCCTGGCTGCCGCCGAAGCACAGCAGCAGGGGTGCGTCCGCTGTGAAGCCTAGCCTCGCCTTGGCCGAGGGCTTGTCCGGTAGACGATCGAGGCCCGGCCGTACCGGGTAGCCGGACACGAACGTCCGCTTGGGTGGCAAGCCGGCAGCGGCTTCGGGCACCGGCACGGCGATGCGCTGCGCCAGCCGGGCTTCGAAGCGGATGGCCAGGCCGGCCGACACGTCCGCTGAGAACAGCAGGGTGGGCGTTCGCCGCAGCCGCGCGGCGGCCACCACCGGAGCCGAGACGTAGCCGCCCGACGTGAAAACCACGTCGGGCTGGAATTCCTTCATCGCTTGCAGCGCTGGCCGCACCGCGGCGGCCAGGCGCAGCGTATGCCAGCCGAGTACGACAGGGTTGCTGCCGCGCAAACCATGCACCGAGAGTCCGCGCGAGGATATCCCGGCGCCGGCCAGGATCCGCTGCTCGACAGCGGCGTGGCTGCCCACGTGGAAAGCCTCAACCTCGAGCGAGGGCAGGTCGCGGGCTGACTGCACTACGGCGAGCATGGGGAACACGTGTCCACCAGTGCCGCCGCCGCTCAGCAGCAGGCGCAGGGTTCTGTTCGTACGAGCGCTCCTGGGTGTACTTGGTGACGTTCAGTAGGATGCCCATGGCGGCGAACGAGACCAGCATTGAGGAGCCGCCATAGCTCACGAAAGGCAGTGTGATGCCGGTGAACGGCACGGTCGAGGTCACCACGGCGATGTTCACGAAGGCTTGCATGGCCATCTGGCAGCTGATGCCGATGGCCAGCAGCGAGCCGAACATGTCCGGCGCTCGCCACGCCGTCCGCAGTCCGCGGTAGGCCAGCAGCAGGAACAGCGAGAGCACCACCGAGCAGCCCACCAGCCCCAGCTCCTCGCCGATGATGGCGAAGATCGAGTCCGTATAGGGGAACGGCAGCAAGCCGAACTTTTGGCGGCTGTCGCCCAGGCCCAGCCCGCGGACCCCACCGGCGCCGAGCGCGATCAGCGATTGAACCACGTGGTAGCCGCTGTCTTCGGGATGCGCCCAGGGGTCCATGAAGGCCGTCAGCCGGCTCTGGCGGTAGCCGGAAGTCAAGGCCATCATGCCCATGCCCAGTGCGCCGATGGCCCCCACCGGCAGGAGCTGCAGCAGGTTGGCGCCCGAAACGAAGAAGATGGTGACGGCCGTGCCGATGATCATCAGCGCCGTGCCCATGTCCGGCTGCTTCATCACCAGCGCGACGATAAGCCCCAGGATGGCTGCAAATGGCACCAGGCCATAGCCGAACTCGCGCACCCGCTCGCCTTTGCCCGATAGCCAGGCAGCCATGTAGATCGCCAGCGTGACCTTACACAGCTCCGATGGCTGGCCCACCGGGATGCCGGCGATGCGGATCCAGCGGGTGGCGCCCAGCGCCGTGGTCCCCAGTCCAGGAATCAGGACGGCCACCAGCAGCCCCACGCTGACCAGCAGCGCCAGCAGCGACACCTGCCGCCACCAGCGGTAGGGTAGGCGCATGAATAGGAACATCACCACCACCCCCAGGCCGCACCACAGCAGCTGGCGCTGGAAGAAGTAGGTCTGGTCGCCGAACTCCGCGTAGCTGGCCACCAGGCTGGCGCTGTAGACCATGATGATGCCGATACACAACAACGCCAGCGTAATGACGATCAGGCCGTAATCCGGCGCGTGGGGTTCCGTGTTCTGAGTTCTGAGTTCTGAGTTGTTCGGGTCGCTGACTCTGAACTCTGAACTCTGAACTCTGAACTGGGTCACAGAGCCTCTACCAACCTTACGAATTCCCTCCCGCGCTCTTCGAAGTCCTTGAACATGTCGTAGCTCGTGCACGCCGGGGAGAGCAGCACCACGTCGCCACGTGCAGCGGCACGCTGCGCGGCGCACACGGCCTCGCCCAGGTCGGCGGTGCGCACGATGGCTGGCCGGTCGGTGTGGTTGCGCTCGCGGCCGGCCCGGAAGGCGTCCTCCAGCAGACCGGCGGCCTCGCCCAAGAGGATCACGGCCTTGACTTTGCGAGTGGCCTCGTCGGCCAGCTGCTCCAGCGGCAGGTGCTTGTCGCGCCCGCCGGCGATCAGCATGATGGGCCGATCGAACACCGCCAGCGCTGCCAGCGTCCGCTCCGGGGCGGTGGCGATGGAGTCGTTGTAGTAGGCCACGCCGTCCATCTCGCGGATCAGCTGCAGGCGGTGCTGCACGCCCTGGAAGTGGATGGCCACGTCGCGGATAGCCTGCGGCGCGATGCCTGACACAAACGCGGTCAGGCCGGCCGCCAGGACGTTGTCGACGTTGTGCCGCCCCGGAATCTGCAGCTCGCCGGCACGGCACATCTCGTACTCGGAATCGTGGCCGCGCAGCAGCAGGCGGTCGTCCTTTAGATAGGCGTCCTTGCCGTTGAAGCGCAGCACGTGGGCGCTGGTGCGAAAGGCGAGCGCATTGCTCTCGAGATCGTTGGCGTTGAGGATGGCCGCGTCGCGCGGGGACTGATGGGTCACGATGTTGGCTTTGGCGTCGATGTACTCGCGCATCGAGTCGTTGTGCCAGTCCAGGTGGTTGGGCGTGATGTTGGTCACCACCGCCACCCGTGGCGACTGCTTCAGATGGTTGAGCTGGAAGCTGCTGAGCTCCAGCACCACCAGGTCGTCGGCTGTCATCTGCTCCATCTCGTTAATGAGCGGCCGGCCAATGTTGCCTCCGACCCAAACGCGCTTCGTCCCCTGTTCCAGCATCTTGCCGATGAGCGTAGTTGTGGTCGTCTTGCCGGCGCTGCCGGTGATGCCCACGATTGAGGCTGGGCAGTGCTCGAAGAACAGCTCCGTGAGGCTGGACAGGTTATTCCGCCCTGCAAACGGCGGCTCGTCCGGCTTGATGCCCGCGCTGAGGTAGACCACGTCAGCGCCATCAAGCACGTCGTCCGGATGCCCGCCTAGCGCGAACTGCACCCGCACGTCCCCAAGCTGCTCCACCTCTGCTTGGAGCTTCTCAGCCGGCTTCGCATCGGTGACGGTGACTTGGTCTCCCTGACCAGCCAAATAGCGAGTCAAAGCCAACCCTTCGCGCCCCAGCCCTACGACAGTGGCCTTCATGAACCCGAAACCCGAAACCCGAAAATCGAAACCAAAACCCTCGGACTCGAAACTCGAAACTCGAAACTCGAAACTCTCACAGCAGGGCAATTCCGACGCCGACGCTGGCGGTCACGGCTGTGGCCAGCCACATGCGCTGGACGATCCTGACCTCGGGCCAGCCCTTTTTTTCGAGGTGATGGTGATACGGGCTCATCAGGAAGATGCGCTTGCCGTGGGTCAGCTTGAAGTAGCCGACCTGGAGGATGACTGACAGGACCTCCACCACCAGGACCAGGCCGATGAGCGGCAGGAGCACGACCTGGTGGCTCATCATGGCTACGACGCCGAGCGTGCCGCCGAAGGCCAGGGCGCCGGTGTCGCCCATGAATACTTGTGCCGGGTTGACGTTGAACCACAGGAACCCCAGCAGCGCGCCGATGCACAGCGCCGTGAACAGCGCCACAGTTGGCTGGCCGTTGTGGAGGGCGATGATCAGGTAGGCCAGCAGGCACAAGGCGTATACGCCGGCCGCCAGCCCGTCCAGCCCGTCCACCAGCGAGGCGCTTGAAGAGCTGAAGATGGCCACGGCTGCCAGCGGAATGTAGCCCCAGCCAAGCTCGATGTTGTGGAGCGGGCCGGCGTCGACGGTGTGCTGGCCGAGCCCGAAGTACAGCAGCAGGGCAAGGCCCACGGCCAGCCCGGGATGCCACAACAACTTGTAGCGTACTTGGAAGCCGTAACCCGCTCGGCTGTCGATCTTAGCCAGGTCGTCCAGCGCGCCCAGCAGCCCGAAGCCGGCCAAGCCCACGACCAGCGGCCACAGCGCCGGCCAGCGCCAGTCCAGGATGAGCGCCAGCACGATCGTGACGCCGATCATGAGCAGCCCACCCATCGTCGGCGTGCCGCGCTTGCCCTCGTGATGCTCCAACCCCGCCTGCCGGATCTGCTCGCCCAACTGCCTGGCCCGCAGCCAGGCGATCGCCGGCCGGCC
The DNA here is from genome assembly GCA_036844545.1 of Chloroflexota bacterium. Taxonomy (GTDB): domain Bacteria; phylum Chloroflexota; class JAJPGV01; order JAJPGV01; family JAJPGV01; genus DATGVV01. The sequence goes on along the minus strand of DAIUFO010000052.1, from coordinate 7,076 downwards.
CAGCGCAGCCGTAACGGCGAATGCCACGACCAGCGACCCCAGCACCCGCGGGATCATCCGTGGCCCTCTTTGTCATGCAGAGCGCAGCGAAGCATCCGTACCCGTGGTGGCGGATTCTTCGCCCGCGGCTCAGAATGACAAAAGCGAAGGCTCATTCCGCGAATGCCTTCACGATGGTTTCCAGCCCCATGGCGCGCGAGCCTTTGACCAGCAGGTAATCGCCGGCGTGCAGCCGGGGGCGAAGGAACTCCACAGCCTCCTGCGGATCGGTTGTCGCAAGCAGGCGGTCTTCCGGAATTCCGGCCGAGCGCGCCCCGGAGGCGATTTCGCGCGCCTCTTCACCCACCGTTACCAACAGCCCGGCCAGCCCCGAAGCTACGGAGCCCACCTGCCGGTGGAGCTCGGCGCTGTACTGGCCGAGCTCGCGCATGTCGCCCAGCACCACCGCGCGGCCCTCGATTGGAGCCAGCTCCGAGAGCAGGTCCAGCGCGGCGCGGGCGGCGAGCGGGCTGGAGTTGTAGCTGTCGTCGATGACGGTGATGCCACCCTTGCCAGGCAGGACGCGCAGCCGCGTCGACTCGACCGGACTGCTGGCCAGCATCTCGGCAGCGTCGGCTAGAGCGTAATCCAGGCTCAGCATCACGGCCACCGCGGCGAGCGCGTGGTAGGCCGAGTGTTTGCCGATCAGCTTGAGGTCCACGCGCTCACTGGCGCCGCCGGCGGACAGCGTGAGCGAAATGCCTTCGAGCCCGCGCGACTCCACGTCGAGAGCACGCACGTCGTTGTGCTCCTCCAGCCCGAACAGCACCGAGCGCTTGCCGCGGCTGGCCATGGCTCGCGTCCACGAGTTGTCGCCGTTGAGGACGGCGATGCCGTCCTTGCCCAGGCCATCCACCAGCTCCGCCTTGGCCTCGGCGATGCGCTCGATACTGCCGACTCGCTCGGCGTGGGTGTAACTCACGCCGGTGACCACGCCGATGTGGGGATTGGTCAGCTCCGCCAGGAAGCGGATGTCGCCGGGCAGGTACATGCCCATCTCCAGGACGGCCAGCTCGTGCTCGGGTTCGAGGCCCAGCAGGCTCAACGGTACGCCGATCTCGGTGTTCAGGTTGCGCTCCGTCTTGAACACGCCGCGCTTGTGTGCCAGTGCGCCTGCAAGCGCCTCTTTGGTGCTGGTTTTGCCGACTGTCCCGGTGACGCCGATGACCTGGGGCCCTACCTGTCGCAACTTGTAGCGGCCGACATCCTGCAGCGCCTTCAGCGTGTCGGGCACTCGAACGTAGGCCACCCGGTTTGGCATAGCGCCCGGGAGCCGGTCGGAGATGATGCCGGCGGCATGGTTGGCGATGGCGTACGGCACGAAGTCGTTGCCGTCGACATGCTCGCCTTTAAGGGCAACGAACAGATCGCCGCCGCGCACCTCGCGTGAGTCGATCACCGTGCGCTCGAAGGTGACTTCGCCCATGGGCTCGCCGGCCAGCTCGCCGCCGCTGCCGCGCAAGATGTCGGTAAGTGTGAGTGGCACTAACGCCCGGCCTTCGTCGTGCTCCCTCTCCCGGCGGGAGAGTGCAGGGGAGAGGGTGAAACCTGCTTCTTCACTGGAGCAACCGGCGCGCTGGCGGCGGTTGCGACAGGCGTCGGAGTTACCGCCGACTTGGCTAAGGCCACCGGGTCCGTCGGCTCGATCTTGTAATGGATGAACAGCTGCTTGGCGATCTCCCGCCACACCGGCGCGGCCACTTCCGATCCGAATGGCACATCCTGGGGTTCGTCGATCTTAACCAGCATCACGAACCTCGGGTTATCCGCCGGCGCGAAGCCTATCAGCGAGGCAATGAACCTGCCCTCGACGTAGCCTCCGGTGGGGCTGGCGATCTGCGCGGTGCCAGTCTTGGCGGCAACGTTGAAGCCGGGCACGACCGCCAGCTGAGCCTCGCCAATCTTGGCCGAGTCCACCAGCATTTTGGTGAGCGTCGCGGCTGTCTGTGGCTCGAGTACCCGGCGCACTTCGGTCGTGCCCAGGTGCTGTGTCCCATCCGGCCCGCGGGCCTCGCGCACCACGTGCGGCTTGACCAGCAGGCCGCCGTTGGCCACGACCGCCACCGCGGTCACCAGCTGCAACGGTGTGACCGCGATGCCCTGGCCGAACGAGTTGGTGATCAGGTTGGATGGGGTCCAATTCGGTTGGCCGGGAAACAGCACCTGCCCCGGCACCTCGCCGGCCAGGTCGACGCCGGTGCGCACGCCAAAGCCGTAGTCCTGAATGTGCGGGTAATACTTGGCCGCGCCCACTCTCCAGCCAATGGTGGCCGCGCCCACGTTCGACGAGTATTGGAGCACCTGCGTGGCGCTTTCCGGCGAATGGCCCTTGCCGTCCCAGTTGCTGATGTGGATGCCCGCCAGCGACAGGGAGCCCGGGTCGCTGATGGCGCTCGTAGGCTCCACGGCGTGCTCCGCTAGAGCGATCGACATGGTGATGATCTTGAAGGTAGAGCCTGGCTCGTAGATCTTGCTGATGGCCGCATCCGGGAAGTTGGCGTCTTCGGAGCTGCCATACCTGTTTGGATCGAAGCTCGGCTGGTTTGCCAGCGCCATGATCTCGCCTGTGTGCGGGTCCATCACCACGATGCTGCCGCCGCTGGCCTTGTGCAGCTTGACCGCGTCCGCCAGCTCGCGCTCGGCGATGTACTGCAGGGCTGAGTCGACGCTGGTCACGAGGTCGGCGCCATCGCGGGCGGGAGAGGCCTCGCGCGGCGTGATGAAGTTGATCGGCCGCCTCGCTGTGTCCATCTCCGCCCGAAGATGGCCCGGCGTGCCCGACAGCGCTTGGTTGTAGAACTCCTCGAGTCCGTACTGTCCGCTGCCATCCTCGTTGGTAAACCCCAGCAGATGAGCGGCCAAGCTGTTCTGGGGATAGATGCGGTGGGTCGTCGGCTCGAGGAAGATGCCCGCCAGCTGGGCTGCCTTGATCTTCTGGCTCACGTCCGCCGTAACCCACGGCTTCAACCGTACGAACTGCAGGTCGGGATTGCTGATGCTGTCCAGAATCTTGTCCTCGGGGACGTTGATGAGCGGGCTCAGCACGTGCGCCGCCTTCACGGGATCCTCGATCTGCTTGCGCGCGCCGTACACCGAATCGACAGCTTCGTTCGTGGCCAGCACGCTGCCGTTGACGTCATAAACAGCGCCGCGACGAGCGGGGATCTGCTCGTCGCGGAAGTGCTCCTGCTGGGCTTTGGCGGCCAGCCAGTCGTGCTGCTTGACCTGCCAGTAGTAGAGCCGGGCGCCCAACAGCGCAGCGAACAGGAAGAGCGCCGAAAATACGACCATTTGTCGCGCCCTCCCTTTGAAGGGAGGAGGCTGGGGGGTAGGCGAGATCACGCTTACTTTGCGGGCGCGGCCAGGCCGTCAGGCGTGGCTGCGATCTGAAGCTGCTTCGGATCGAGCTGCACGTATTGCACGCGCGCCAGTTCGCCTTTGACCATGTGCAGCTTCTGCGTGGCCACCTGCTCGATGTGCGGCAGTGCCCGCAGCTGCGACAGCTGCACCTCCAGTCCCTGGTTCTCGCGCTGCAACCGGTCGCGCTCCTGCTGCAGGCTGCTGGTCTGGTAGCCGCTGGTTGCCAGCCGCCCGACCTCGTTCATATAGAGCAAGCCAACGACGCTTATCAGCAGGATGGCGACCAGCAGGGAGACGGTATTGCGCAGCTCGCGTGGCCGCGCCCGCGAACCGGCGTCGGACTCCGCGGCAGCAGGCCGCGGAAGGACGCGTGGCACGGCGATCGGGCCGAAGTAGGGCGAACTCGCAACTCGAAACCCGGAACTCGGAACTCGTGCAACGGCCATGGCTCAGATCCTTTCGGCGGCCCGCAGCTTGGCCGAACGCGCCCGTGGGTTGCGGGCGATCTCGGCGCCACTGGGCGAGATAGGTTTGCGCGCCAGCGGTCGCAGGCTAGCGCTGTGGCCGCACACGCACACGGGTGTGGTTGGCGGGCAGATGCAGTTGTGCGCTTCGGTGGCGATGAACGTCTTCACGATACGGTCTTCCAGCGAGTGAAAGCTGATGACGACCAGCCGGCCTCCGATTCGCAGGATGCGGACGGCTTGCGCCAGCGCGACCGTTAGTCGGTCGAGCTCGCGATTCGTGGCGATGCGCAGCGCTTGGAAAATACGCGTGGCGGGATGGATCCGGCCTCGACCGCCAGCCGCCTGCTCGATGGCCTCTGCCAGCCGCCGAGTCGTTCGCAGCGGCCGCGCCGCCTCGATGGCGCGGGCCATCATGCGGGCGCGTGGCTCTTCGCCGTACTCACGGAAGATGCGGGTCAGCTCATCGACCGAGGCGCGGTTCACGATGTTCGCTGCCGGCTCGCCCTGGCTTGGATCGAAGCGCATGTCCAGCGGGCCGTCTTTGGCGAATGAGAAGCCGCGCCTGGGGTCGTCCAGCTGCGGCGAGCTCACACCGAGATCGAACAGCACGCCGTCCACCGGCGCGAACTGCCTCGCCTGGGCAACGTCCTCGAGCTGGTCGAAGTAAGTCTGAACCAACACTGTTCCTCTCCCTCCGCGGAGGGAGAGGCTAGGTGAGGGCACTTGAAAAGCGGCAATGGCCTCTGGATCGGCGTCGAGCGCCAACAGCTCCCCGCCCCGCTCCAGGATCGCCGCCGCGTGCCCGCCCCGACCCAGCGTGCAGTCGACGTACCGCCGGCCGGGCCTGACGTCCAGCGCGTCCAACGCTTCCCCCAGCAAGACGGGTTCGTGGCTGCGCTCTTCCATATTTATATGCCGAATCGCTCGAGCTGGCTGGCGATGTCGTCGCGCGTGTCGCGGCCTTGCTCCCAACGGTTGCGATCCCAGATCTCGAGCTGCGTACCGATGCCGGCCAGTGTCACTTCGCCGCCGAGGCCGGCGTAACGGCGCAGCTGGGACGGGATATTGATCCGGCCCAAGCGATCCAGCTCCATGTCGGCCGCGACAGAGAAGATGGCGCGAGCGATTTGCCGCGCATCCGCTTGCGAAGCCGGCAGCGAGCCGATCTTGGCGGCGAACTCATCCCATTCGGGCAGCGGATACAGGACCAAGCAGAGTTCGACGCCGCGGGTCACCACCGCGCCATCCGAGAACGAGGCGCGGTACTTGGCGGGTATCGCCAATCGCCCTTTCTCGTCGAGCGTATGCTGGAATTCTCCCAGAATACGCCCTTTTGACCCACTTTGTACCACTAGCCTCCACAATATACGCGTTTCGGCCCGCTCGCGCAAGCCCTTGTAGGCTTGGATTGATGCCTCCGGCTCTGGCTCACGTTTCCAGCCGCGACTTCTCGGCGGTGATCGTGTGCGTGGGCGCCGGCTCGCGGCACGAGCCGCCGGGCCAGAACGGCGTCGCGCACCTGCTCGAACACGCGGCCTTTCTGGGCGCGGGCGATCGCGATTACCGGGCCATCCGGACTGCTATCGACAAGTTGGGCGGCGAGGTGAGCGCGGAAACCGGTGAGGAGATGATCCTGTATTGGGGCAGCGCCAACGAGCAGCGTGATTTTCCCGAGTGTCTCGACCTTGTGGCCGATCTGGTGCTGGCGCCTACGTTCGAGCCGGACAGCCTCCGCCGCGAGGTCGGCACGGTCATCCAGGAGATCTCAGGCGCGGGCGACGACGTCTTCCAGACGGTGGTCGAGGGCGCCAAAAGGCTGCTCTGGCCGGATAGTCCGCTGGGCCTGCCGGTTGGTGGCTCGGCTAAGGTGCTGCGCGGCCTCGACGCCGCCACCTGCCGGAGCTACTGGCGCGACAGCCACGCTACCGAGCGCATGTTCATTCTCGTCGTAGGCACGGCAGCGGAATCTAAGCTGGCCCGCAAGCGCTTCCAAGCCCAGGTGCTGCAAGCCCCCGTAGCTCCTCTCCCTTCGCAAAGGGAGAGGCTAGGTGAGGGCACTCAACGCTTTAAGTCTGTCCCGATGTCCGGCCGGTTCGTACGCTTGTGCTTCGGCCTGCCCGGCATCAGTTGGAGCGATCTTCGCCTGCCGGCGCTGGACCTGGTCAACGGCGTCCTCGGTCGGGACGAGACCAGCCACCTGTGGGAGCGCATCCGCGGCCAGGGGCTGGCCTACAACACCGAGTCGTACGTCGATTGCTTTTCCGATACGGGCTGGATCGGCGTGCTCAGCGACGCACCCGTGGATCGGGCGGGCGAGGTCGTGAAGGTTGTGTGCGAGGAGGTCGCCACGCTGCCGCGGCGCCTCACCGAGGACGAGCTGGAGCGCGCCCGCGACAGCCACATCGCTCGCATCCGCAACGACGAGGTCGCCGCGCCGCTGGAGTGGGCCAAGTACCAGGCCCTGCACGGCTACTTCTTGGGTCGAGTGCCGAGCATCGCCGCCGTCGTTCGCGAGCTCGAGCAGGTGACGTTCGACCAAGCGCGCGCCGTCGCGGCCGATCTGCTCCGCCCCGACCAGCTCGTTTTGTGCGCCGGGGGCCCGCGCCAAGCGCTGCGCGACTGCGAGGCTGCCTTCGCTTGACAAGGGGAGTGGGGAACGGGTAGTATTCATCCGTTGCGCTCCGAGCGGGCGAGCCTCGGAGCAAGTACCTTAACAGCCGAAGAGAAGACAAAGCAGGAAGCCTGGTTTGTTTGTGTGAGGGCCGGGAAGGGGACTGTGAAAGCAGGCCTCGAAAACAAAGAACCGTTTTGGTTGGAGAGTTTGATCCTGGCTCAGGATAAACGCTGGCGGCGTGCCTAATCAATGCGAGTCGAACGGGCACCTTCGGGTGTCAGTGGCGTCCGGGTGAGTAACGCGTAGCCAACCTGCCCAGAGGTGGGGGATACCCGCCAGAAATGGCGGCTAATACCGCATAGCGTGACCGGGGGCAACCCTGGGCACGAAAGCCGCAAGGCGCCTATGGAGGGGGCTGCGTCCGATTAGCTGGTCGGTGGGGTAACGGCCTACCGAGGCGACGATCGGTAGCTGGTCTGAGAGGATGGTCAGCCACACTGGGACTGAGACACGGCCCAGACTCCTACGGGAGGCAGCAGTTAGGAATTTTCCGCAATGGGCGAAAGCCTGACGGAGCAACGCCGCGTGTGTGATGA
>DAIUFO010000051.1:0-15450 GCA_036844545.1 Chloroflexota bacterium | reverse complement strand
CCCCTACAGCATGTACGAGGAGTTCGACTTCGAGGTGCCGGTGCGCCACGACGGCGACTGCTACGATCGCTACAAGGTGCGCATCGCCGAGCTGCGCGAGAGCATCAAGCTGTGCCGGCAGGCGCTGAGCAAGCTGCCGGATGGGCCGGTGCGGACGTCAGACCGCAAGGTGATGCCGCCGCCGCGCGAGGAGCTTGGCCGCTCCATGGAGGCGGTGATCCACCACTTCAAGCTGTACACCGAGGGCATCCGTCCGCCGGCGGGCGAGGCCTATGTGGGCATCGAATCGCCGCGGGGCGAGCTGGGCTTCTTCATCGTGAGCGATGGCTCCGGCAAGCCGCTGCGCTGCCACGAGCGGGCGCCGTCGTTCGCCAACATCATGGCGCTGCCGCTGATGGCCGAGGGCGGCCTGGTGGCGGACTTGATCGCCGTCATCGCCAGCATCGATCCCATCCTCGGAGAGGTCGATCGGTGAGCCCCTATACCGAGCGTCGCATCCTCGACGAGGTCGCGAAGTATCCCAAGCCGCGGACGGCGCTGCTGCCGGCGCTGAAGATCGCCCAAGAGCAGCAGCGTCACCTGCCACCGGAGACGATTGGGAGGGTGGCCGAGCTGGTGGGCGTGTCGCATGCCTCGGCCAACGAGCTGGCGACCTTCTACTCCATGCTCCACAAGGAGCCGCTGGGGCATACGGTGGTGGAAGTGTGCGCCCAGCTGCCGTGCGCCCTGCGCGGCGCGGACGAGCTGCTGGAGCGGCTCTCGCAAAGCCTGGGCGTAGCCTCAGGCGAGACGACCGCCAACGGCGCCGTGACCCTGAAGCGCACGCACGAGTGCTTCGGCTCCTGCCATCGGGCGCCGATGTGCCTGGTGAACCACGAGTACCGCGAGAACCTGCGTGGCGCGGCGCTCGAGGAGCTGCTGAGCGAGCTTGTGGAGCTGGCGCGCCGCGGTTTCGAGTTTCGAGTTTCGAGTTTCGAGTCAGAGGCGTCCCGGTGAGCACTCCCCTAACCCGGAACCCGGAACTCGAAACTCGAAACTTGTACAAGCCCATCCTGCTCAAGTACCAGGGCCGGACGGAGGCTGCAGGGCTGGAGGAGTACGGCGGCTACCGGGCCTGGCGCAAGGCTCAGGACATGACGCCCGAGCAGGTAGTGGACGAGGTTAAGCAGTCCAACCTGAAGGGCCGCGGCGGCGCCGCGTTCCCCACCGGCATGAAGTGGAGCTTCGTGCCGAAGGTGGACGGGCCCAAATACCTGGCGGTCAACGCCGACGAGTCCGAGCCGGGCACCTTCAAAGACCGCGAGATCATGGAGACCTGCCCGCACATGCTGATCGAGGGCAGCCTGATCGCCTGCTATGCCTTCGGCGCCAAGACAGCCTTCATCTACATCCGTGGCGAGTATGAGACAGCTGCCCTCCGGCTGGAAGCGGCGGTCGAGGAAGCTGGCGCGGCCGGGCTGCTGGGCGATTACCAGGTGCTAGTGTTTCGCGGCGCGGGCGCCTACATCTGCGGCGAGGAGACAGCCTTGTTGGAGTCGCTGGAGGGCCGCCGGCCGATGCCGCGTTCGAGGCCGCCATTCCCGGCGGTCGAGGGCCTGTACGGCCGGCCGACCGTCATCAACAACGTCGAGACGTTGTCCAACGTGCCCCATATCCTGAACAACGGGGCGGAGTGGTTCAAGAGCGTCGATCCGAAGATCTTCTGCCTGTCAGGCCATGTGAACCGCCCGGGCAACTACGAGCGGCCGTTGGGCTCGCTGACCATCCGCCAGCTCATCGAGGAATGCGGCGAAGGGGTGATCGGCGAGCGCGCGGTCAAGGGCGTGCTGCCGGCAGGGGCCTCGGCGCCGATCCTGACGGCGGACAAGCTGGACACGGTGCTGGACTACGACTCCATCCGGACGGCGGGCTCGATGCTGGGTTCGGCATCGTTCATTGTGCTGTCGGACGCCGCCTGCATCGTGCGGGCGGCGGCGCGGATGGTGGAGTTCTTCCGCCAGGAGTCGTGCGGCAAGTGCACGCCCTGCCGGGAGGGCACGATGTGGCTCCACAAGATCCTCACTCGGCTGGAGGAGGGAAGCGGCAGCGAAGCCGACCTGGACCTGCTGCTGTCCTTGTCCGACGAGATCAGCGGCAAGGTGCTGTGCGCGCTTGGCGATTTCGCGGTCAGCCCGGTAGTGGCGACTGTCACCCAGTTCCGGGACGAGTACCTCGATCATCTGAGGCTTGGCAAATGCCCCTTCGGAAGCTGGGCGCTGTGACACAAAAAGTCCCCTCGCCCGCCGCTTTCGCCGTCCGCGTAGGACCGGGAGAGGGCTAGGGTGAGGGAACCCCGTGCCTGAGCCCGCGGTTACTGTCATCATCGACGGCAAAGAGGTCCAAGTGCCTAAGCGCACGCTCGTGATCGAGGCGGCCACGCTGGCCGGTATCGAGATACCCATCTTCTGCTACCACCCCAAGTTGAACCCGGTGGGCGCTTGCCGGATGTGCTTGGTGGACATTGAGAAGATGCCGCGGCTGCAGACGGCGTGTACCACGCCGGTGGCCGAGGGCATGATCGTCCACAGCCGGAACGACAAGGCGCGGGCGGCCCAGAAGGGCGTGATTGAGCTGCTGCTGGCCAATCACCCGCTGGACTGCCCCATCTGCGATAAGGGCGGCGAGTGCCCGCTACAGGACAACACCTTCAAGTACGGCCTAGGCGCCAGCCGCTTCGTCGAGCCCAAACGCAAGCTGGCCAAGGCGCTGCCCCTGTCGGACCGCATCGTCCTCGACCGCGAGCGGTGCATCATGTGCTACTGCTGCGTGCGCTTCCAGGACGAAATCGCGGGCGACCAGGCGCTGTCCGCGATCGACCGCGCCGGCACCAGCCAGATCGGCGTGCTGGAAGGCGACACGTTCGACTCGCCCTTCTCCGGGAACACCATCGACCTGTGTCCCGTGGGCGCGCTGCTGAGCCGGCAGTACCGCTTCCGGGCGCGGCCCTGGGACCTGCAGCGCACACCGTCGGTGTGTGTTGGCTGCGCCGTGGGCTGCAACATCGAGCTGCACGCCCGCGATCAGGCGCTGCAACGGATGGTCCCACGCGAGAACATGGCCATCAACAATGAGTGGCTGTGCGACCGCGGCCGGTTCGACAGCCTGCCCCTCGGCGCCCAGCGGGTGCGCCAGCCGCTGGTGAACGGCGCGACGGTGTCCTGGGAGGAAGCGCTGCGCGCCGCTGCTTTGCTGCTGCGCGAGCCGTCGGTCGAGGTCGTGGCCTCGCCGTCACTCACGAACGAGGCCACGAACGCGCTGCGCTTAATGGCTGGCGGCCTAGGCGCTGCACTTAGCGTCTGGCCTGCCAAGATCGGCCGAGTGCGCGGCACGATCGCGGACCTGGTGGGTTCCAAGACCATCATCCTGCTGGATTTGGACGTGTGGAGCGAGCTGCCGGTGCTGGCGCTGCGCATCCGTGAGGCCCTCAAACAGGGAGCCCGGCTGTACTTCGTTGGCTCCAAGCCCAACGGCTTACGGCGGGACACGACCGCCAGCTACATGACATCTGGCGCGCTGCTGGCGGCCCTCAATGGCTCGCCAGCGGGTCCGGTATCCGTGCTCGGCCGTGGCGCAGAGGACGTGGCGCAGCGCCTCGAGGCCAGCGGCATGATTGGCCAGCCGCCGACGGCGGCCAACGGCTATGCCGCGGCCGATCTGCCGGCGGCGCGGTTCGAGTCCGACGTGCTGCTGCTGGTGGGAGACGAGGCCTGGCCGGTGGACGCGAGTAAGCGCACCGTGATGCTGCGCTGGACGCCGGCCGGGGGCAGTGTGGTGCTGCCGATCACCCATCCCTACGAGCAATCGGGCACGGTGACCAACCTGGAAGGGCGAGTGCAGGAGCTTCGAGCCGGTGGCAAGAGGGCCGGCGAGGCGCGGGCGGATTGGCTGGCCGTGACCGACCTAGCGCGGGCGCTTGGCCTCTCAGCCGTGCCGGAGGAAGAGCAAGCTGCCCTGGCTTGAGACCGGCCTGGGGGCCGTGCGGTCTGTCATCGTCATCTTCCTGCTGCTGACCGGCATGGCTTACATGACCTGGTTCGAGCGCAGGGTCATCGGGCGGCTTCAGGTGCGCGTGGGTCCGAACCGTGTTGGCGTGGGCGGGCTGCTGCAGCCGCTGGCCGACGCGCTCAAGCTGTTCTTCAAAGAGGACATCCGGCCCAGCCGGGCGGACTGGCTGCTGTTCCCGCTGGCGCCGGCCATTTCACTATTCGCCGCGCTGGCCGCCTTCGCGGTCATCCCCTTAGGCCCCAGCGTGAACGTGGCAGGCGTGGCCATGCCGGGCTCGGTAGCGGGCTTGTCGGTGGGCTTGCTGTACCTGGTGGGAGTGTCCAGCCTAGGCGTGTACGGGCTGGTGCTGGGCGGCTGGGCCTCAGGCTCGAAGTACTCGCTGATCGGCGGGTTGCGGGCGGCGGCGCAGGTCGTATCGTACGAGCTGATCCTGGGCATGGCGCTGGTGTCGGTGGCGATTGTCTCGGGCACGCTGTCGCTGGAGGGGATTGTCAACGGGCAAGCCAACCGGCTGCCGTTCATCATCCTGCAGCCGCTGGCGTTCCTGCTGTACCTGGTGGCGGCGGTGGCCGAGACGAACCGGGCGCCGTTTGATTTGCCTGAGGCCGATACGGAGCTGGTGGCTGGCTACCACACGGAGTACGGCGGGATGCGTTTCGCCATGTTCTTCATCGCCGAGTACATCAACGTCATGACCGTGTCGGCGCTGGCGGCCACAGTGTTCTTCGCCGGCTGGTCGGGGCCGGTGCTGCCGGGACCGCACTGGCTGTTCATCAAGATGCTGGTGTTCCTGTTCCTGTTCGTATGGCTGCGAGCGACGCTGCCGCGCCTGCGCTACGACCAGCTGATGCGCTTGTGCTGGTCGGTGCTGCTGCCGCTGGCGCTCATCAACCTGCTGGCCACGGCCATCGTCGTGGCGGCGCTGGGCTAAGCCGATGGCCAACGATCTGACGGCGCTGCTGAAGGGCTTCTGGACGACGCTGAAACATGCGGCACGGCCGGCGGTCACGCTGAACTATCCCGAGCAGAAGAGGGCCGTGTCCGCGAACTTCCGCGGCAGGCACCGGTTGTACCGGCACGAGGACGGCCTGGAGCGCTGCATCGGCTGCGAGCTGTGCGCGGGGGCGTGCCCGTCGCAGGCGATCCTGGTTGAGCCGGCGGAGAACGATCCGGAGCAGCCGGTGTCGCCCGGAGAGCGCTACGCCAAGCGCTACGAGATCAACATGATCCGCTGCATCTTCTGCGGCTTCTGCGAGGAAGCCTGCCCCGTGGACGCCATCAAGCTCGGCCCCGAGTACGAGCTGGCCGACTACGACCGGGCGTCGTTCGTGTACACCAAGGAGATGCTGCTCGAGCCCGAGAAGTACGCTCCCAAGCGCCAGCTGCACCTCGACGTGGACCAGCCGAGGCCCGGCTACACCTCCGGCGGCAAAGCACTAGGCGAGCTGTACGGGACATACCACCCGCTAGAACAAAGGGATCAGGGCAAAGGGCAAAGTGGCGTGGAAGAGCGCCCGTAGATGGACGCTTTCTTCGCGCCGGTGGTGGCCGCGTGCGCGCTGGCATTCTTGTCGGCGCTGCTCGTGGTGACGGCGCGCGGGGCGATCCGGGCGGTCGTCGCGCTGCTGGCACACAGCCTGTCGATCGCGGCGTTATACGCGCTGCTGGCGGCAGGGCTGGTGGCGGTGGGGCAGCTGCTGATCTACTCCGGGGCGATCGTCGTGCTGTTCTTGTTCGTGGTGGCCTTGCTGCCGCCGGGCGGGCGCGAGCTCGTGTCACAGCCATTGCGGCTGGCTGCCGGCGTGCTGGTGGGGCTGGTGCTGCTGGCGGGGCTGCTCACGGGGATTCAGCCGGCCAGCGGCGGGGGCGTGCCCCTGCTGGCGTCGAACGCGCAGATCGGCTCGGTGGCGGGGGTTGGGCATCAGCTGTTCGATGACGGCAAGCTGTTGGCGCCGTTCGAGCTGACGGCGCCGCTGCTGCTGGTGGCCATCATCGGCGCTGTGGCGCTGTGGCGCCGCCAGGAGACTCCGTCTTAGAGCGATGCTGACGACTTTGACGGTGCTGTGCACCAGCGCTGTGCTGTTCGCACTGGGCGCCACGGGCGTGATGCTGCGGCGCAACCCGGTGGCGGTGTTGATGTGTGTGGAGATCATGCTCAACGCCGGCAATTTGGTACTGGTGCTGGGCTCGCGCGCCCAGGGCAACGACGCCGGCCAGGCGACCGCGCTGGTGGTGTTGGTCATCGCCGCCGCCGAGGCGGTCGTGGGCCTGGGCCTGGCCCTGGTCCTGTTCCGCAACCGCGAGCCCGTCGACATCGACGAGCCGAGGATGGTCCGTGGCTAGGCACGCCCTCCCATGACCGACATCCTGCCTTGGGCATTCCTGTTCATGATCCCCGGCCTGCTGCTGGGCTCGACCGGCCTGGTCAAGAAGCCCGGCGTGGCGAGTATCCCCGGCGTGGCTGCCATGCTGGCCTGCGCCGTGGCCTGGCTGCTCGGCGCGGGCGAGCCGGCGATTGTGGACATGGGCGAGTGGCTGCCGTTTGTGCCGGATGGCCGCTTCTTCCTGTGGATGGATGGCCTCGCGGCCTTCATGCTGGCGCTGTTGGGGCTCGTCGCTCTCTGCGTCTACGTCTATTCGCTGGGTTATCTCGAGGACGATCCGGGCATCAGACGTTTCTTCGCCTTCCTCGACGTCTTCGTTGGCGCGATGGCGCTGCTGGTCACGGCTGGCAACCTGGCCGTGCTGCTGATCGGCTGGATGGGCGTGGGCATGGCCAGCTATTTCCTGATCAGTTTCTGGCGCGACCGGCCGCGGACGCTCAACGCCGGCTTGCAGGCTATCGCCGCGAACGCGGTGGGAGATGGCGCGCTGATCCTGGCCGTGGTGCTCGTGCCGGCGGGCTGCGGCGGCCTCACAACGCTGCACAGCGCGGGCTGTACCGCCGGGTTGGGTGGCGCGCCGCTGCTGGCCGCCTTGATCATCATCGCGGCCAGCGCCAAGTCGGCGCAGGGCCCACTGTACTTCTGGCTGCCGAGCGCGATGGCCGGCCCCACCCCGATCAGTGCGCTGATTCACGCGGCCACGATGGTGGCCGCGGGCGTTTACCTCCTGGCGCGAACGCACGCGCTGCTGGCCCTGACACCGGCGGCCATGGCTGCGACAGCCAGCCTGGGCGTGGCCACGGCGCTGTTCGGAGCCGTGCTGGCGTTGCGACAGTCGGACCTCAAGAAGGGCCTGGCCTACTCAACAGTGAGCCAGCTGGGCTACATGTTCGCGGCAATCGGCTTCGGAGCGCCGTTCGCGGCGATGTTCCATCTTGGCAGCCAGGCGCTCTTCAAAGCGCTGCTGTTCCTGGCGGCGGGGGTGGTCATTCATGCCCTGGCCGGCGAGCAGGAGCTGGAGGGTATGGGAGGCCTGGCTCGTGCGCTGCCAAGTGCAACGCTGGGCTTCCTTGCGGGCGCGGTGGCGCTGTTCGGGCTGCCGCTGACAGCCGGGGCGTTCAGCAAGGACGCCATCCTGGATGGCGCTTTTGCCTACTCGGCGCCCCTGGCCTGGTGCCTGGTCGCCGGGGTGTTCCTGAGCGGGCTGTATATCGGGCGGCTGTTCTTCGCGGCGTTCTGCGCTCAACCTCGGCTCCACGCCGGCGACGAGGCCGGTGGCGACCATGAACCTGTCGCTGCTCACGCCGAAGGCGATCCGGTGCTCGCTCCGGCCGAGAAGGAAGCGCTGCTCGGTCCGCCCGGCCTGGAACCCGGTCAGCTGACCGTGGATGCCGCCGGCCGGCGCCTGCACCGGATCTCGCCGACAATGCTGTGGCCGCTGCTGCCCTTAGCGATTGGCTCCATCCTGTTCGGCTACCTGCAGTTTCCGCTGGGTGGCTTGGGCCAGGTGCTTGGGCCGGCGCTCGGGCCTTCCGAGGTCCAGGGTCTTGCCTCGGGGCGGGGCTTGCTGGCGGCGCTGCTGGGCTTGGTGGGGTTTGTGGCGGCGGGCGTGTGGCAGATGCAACGGCGTGTGGCTATCAAGCCCCTGTCCGCGGGCTATGGCTGGGTAGACTGGGCCGGCGGGGCCAGCGTGCGGCTGGCCAACGGGCTCGCATCGGTCCAGAACGGCCGGGCTGGGCGGTATGTGCTGGCGACGGTGCTTGGGTTCGCGGCCATTTTGTTCGCTGGGCTGAAGGGATGACCGAGCGCTCCGGCCGCTGCGCGGCCGCCAACCCGCTGCACGGGTTGCCCGCCCGCCAGCCCGTGTCTTCCCCGGAGCTCCGCCCGCGGCGGCTCTGGGTGGAGTGTCGCAACGCATGACGTTGCCTGTGGCGTCTCTCATCTGCTTGGTGGCGGGCGCGCTGGTGATCGTGGGGTTGGCGGCGCCGTTAACGAAGCGGCCGTGGGTGGTGACGGCCCTCGGGCTGGCCGCGGCGCTGGCCAGCGCGTTCTTCAGCGCCCACGGTGACGGGACAACCCTGGTGGTGGTGCACGCGGTGGCGGTGTTCCTGGCGGTGGCGCTGCTGCTGGCGCCGAGCTTGGAATTGCAGATCGGCCAGCAGCGGCCGGAGGCCGTGGCGCTGGTGCTGCTGGCGGGCGCCGGCACCATCGTGCTGGCCACTGGCGGCGACCTGCTGCAGCTGGTCATCGGCATGGAGACGCTGTCGCTGAGCTCGGCCCTGCTGGTGGCATTGGGCCAGGGCGAGGCCGCGGCGGAGGCGGCCTTCAAGTACTTCGTGCTGGCCGCAGTGAGCTTGGCCTCGTTGGTCTACGGGCTGGGCTTGATCTACCTGAGCACGGGATCGGTGGGCTTCCCGAACGTGAGCGGCCAGCCGAGCTCGTTGCTGCTCGCCGGCATCGTGCTGATGACGGCGGGCTTTGCCTTTGAGCTGGCCTTGGCGCCGCTGCACTGGGGCGCGCTCGACGCCTACACCGCCGCCGCTCCGGCGGTTGCGGGCGCGGTGATGGCGCTGAGCAAGCTCGGCGCGGTGGTGGCCATCGTGCGACTGGCGCCGCTCGGCGGCGGCAGCTTCCTGTTCGTGGTGGCCATGGTTGGCCTGCTCACGGTGGTGTGGGCAACGATGGGTGCGCTGGCGCAGCGGGAGATCCGGCGGCTGCTGGCGTACTCGGCCATCGCGCACGCCGGCTTTTTGGCTATGGCGGCGGGCTCCGGCGCTGACGGGCGCCAGGCGGCCATCTTCTACGTGGTGGTCTACGGCAGCACGGCCATGCTGGTGTTCGCGGCGCTGGCGGGGCTGGGGCCCGAGCCAATGTCGTTTGCCGAGCTGCCGGCGCGCCTGGGCGTGCAGCGCAGTCTCGCGCTGTGCTTCGGACTGATGTCGCTGGCCGGCATCCCGCCGCTGCCAGGCTTCTGGGCCAAACTGGCCCTGTTCGGGCCGGCCTGGCGGGCGCTTGGGCCTGCGCCGACCATCATTGGCGTCGCCGCCGCCGTGGCCGCGGCGGTCTACTACCTCAATCCGATCCCCGATCTGTGGAACGCGCTCAAGCTGCCCAGCGCCCGGGCCACAGGCAACGCCGGGGTCGTCTTAGCGGCGCTCACCGTCGTGGTACTGACGGTTGTGCCCGGCCTCCTTTGGGCAATGGTCCGCATTTAGCTGATCCGAAGAGTGGGGAGGCTGAGACCGGCCTTTCAGCCCCCGATGTGGGACATCTCGACCTTGGGCAGCGCCCCCGTCGCCGCGGTGCGGAGCTCGGAGTAGCGGTCCGTCCGGTTGGTCCACACCCGGCCGACCGCGCCGGCAATTTCCTCGTCGGACTTGCCGCCGCGAAGCATGCCGCGCAGATCGAAGCCGCCACCGGCGAACAGGCAGGTGTAGAGCCTGCCCTCGGACGACAGCCGGGCGCGGGTGCAGGTGGCGCAGAATGGCTGTGTGACTGACGAGATCAGGCCGATCTCGCCGCCGCCGTCCTTGTACCGATAGCGGCTGGCGACCTCGCCGGGGTAGTTGGCTTCGACCGGTTCGAGGGGCATCTCAGCGTCGATGGCGCTGACGATGTCGGACGCGGATACCACGTCGTCCATGACCCAGCCGTTGGTGGTGCCCACGTCCATGTACTCGATGAAGCGCAGGATGATGCCCTTGCCGTGGAAGTAGCGGGCCATGTCCTGCGCACAATGCTCGTTGACGCCGCGCTTGACCACCATGTTGACCTTGATGGGATCGAGGCCGGCGGCCTTGGCGGCGTCGATGCCCGCGATCACACGCTCGACCGGGAAGTCGACGTCGTTCATGGCGCGGAAGATGGCGTCGTCGAGCGCATCGAGACTCACGGTGATGCGCTTCAAGCCGGCGTCCTTCAGTGCCTGCGCTTTGCGGGCCAGCAGGGCGCCGTTGGTGGTGAGCGTCAGGTCCTTCAGTCCGGGTAGGCCGGACAGCATGCCGATGAGCTTCTCGACCTCGCGGCGGACGAGCGGCTCGCCGCCGGTGACGCGCAGCTTCTCGGCGCCCAGCGAGATGAAGATGCTGGCCAGGCGGGTGGCCTCCTCGAAGGTGAGCAACTCCCGCGGCGGCAGGAACTGGAAGTCCTTGCCGAAGACCTCCTTGGGCATGCAGTACACGCAGCGGAAGTTGCAGCGGTCGGTAACGGAGATACGCAGGTCGTGCAACGGACGCTGCAGGCGGTCGAGGATCATGCCTGCAGCCGCTCGCGGGCCTGCTTTTGGGCTAGGCGGTGCTCGTACTCGAGCCACACTTCGCCGTCGTCGTAGGCTTCCCTCTTCCAAATCGGCACGATCTGCTTGAGGGTGTCGATGGCGTACTCGCACGCGTCGAAAGCTTCGGCTCGGTGAGGCGCGGAGACCGCGATGAGGACGCTCGCTTCACCGATCTCCAGCTTGCCGGTGCGATGCACCATGGCGATGCGGCAGTCGGGCCAGCGGCGCTGGACGTCTTCGGCGATGCCCCGCATCTTGGCTTCGGCCATCTGGCCGTAGGCCTCGTAGGCGATGGCTGTGACGTGCTTGCCGTCGTGGTGGTCGCGGACGACGCCACTGAAGGTGACGACCCCGCCCGCGGAGGGATGTTCGACGGCTCGAACCAGCTCGGCCAAGTCCAGCGGGGCTTCTTGGACGCGGATCAGCATCCGCCGCTCACTGGGGGCATGAGGGCCAGCTCTTCACCTTCTCGCAGCTCGGTTTGGGGGCGGACGAAGTCGGCATCGACGGCCATAAGGGTCGAGGCGCGCATGGGCCGCATCTCCGGGAAGCGCTGGGCGACGTGGTCGAATACATCCAGCGCGGTGCTGCTGGCCGGCACATCCAGGTCCAGCGTGCTGGTCCCGGCGAGCTCCCGATAGCGGGCAAAAAGGCGCACGTGCACGTTCACTTCCAGGGCGAATCTTAGCTTGACAGGTGGTATGCTGGTAAGGCAGGTGTGCTTGATTCGCACCTGGGAGAGGTCAAATCGCGACCGCGGCTCAGAGGTGCGGCGGGGCGGCGAGTCGGAAGTCTCACGAAGGGGGAACGTGCATGAAAATTGTTCGATGGGCGCTGATGGTGGTAGGCGGCTTCACGGTAGCCGGCATGCTGGCCGTGGCCGGCTTGGTGGGTTACCTGATGGCGGAAGACAAGATCCGTGAATGGAGAGGCGAGGACACGCTGGGCGATCCGCCCGCGATGAGCCCCTCCACCTCCACGCCAGCCGCCAGCTAGGCTCGGCAACCGAAGACCCGCCCATTCGAGGGCGGGCCTTTTGTGTTTACGGCAGGACCCAGCCTTTGGCTTGGATGTGCTGGTCGCCCAGGAGGCCTAACTCCACTTCGTAGGGCGTGCCGGCGAGCTCGGGGTGGTATTCGAAGCGAGCGCGCTGGAAGTATTGGACGTTGTAGGCCCGGCCGCTGCCGTCGTTGTTGGACTCTTGGAGCTCCTCAGAAATGGGGTAGCCGAAGGCGTCCAGGGCACCGTACTTGTTGAAGAACTTCAAGAAGCCCAGGCTGAGCGAGTGGCCGGTTTGCGGGAAAAAGACGTGGTCGGCCGTGGAGGTGAAAGGCTGTGGTTGCGGAAAGGGGCGGCGCGGCGTCGTGAGGAGATCGCCCAGCAGGGTGAGCTGGACCTGGAAGAGCTGGGGGTTCTCGGGGTGCAGCTCGAACCGTGCCCGTTGGAAGTACTGGACGGTCCGGCCGTCCTCCTGGATGGCCTCGGTGCGGGGATAGCCGAACACCGCCAGGTCGCCGTGGGTCTTGAAGAAGTCCAAGAACGGCGGGGCGACGTTGTGGCCGGTGACGTCGAAGAACTTGATGGCGGGGTCGACGGCCGGCGTCGAGCGCTGGGTAGGCCCGCTCTGGACGACTACTAAGCGGAACCACAGCGGATCGCCGAAGGGGTTGCCGCTGGCGTCCTTGAGCTGCCAGTTGCCGCTGATGGGGCCGGGCTTGTTGGGAGCCGTGAGCTGCACCTTGAGGTTGGCCGAGTCGCCCGGCGGCACGGCCGGCAGCGGAACGACCGCGGGCGTGCTGAGCTGGTCGCCCTTGATGAAGGCCAACACGGTGCCCTTGGGCCAGGCGGCGCCGCCGTCGTTCTTGACTCGCCACTGCTTGACAAACGTCTGGCCGACGTAGACCGGCGAGTTGTCGGGGAAGGTCACGTCCTGCTGGAACTGGGCGTCGGCCGGCGGCGGAGCGCTGCGCGACGGTGGAGCGCTCAAGCTGGCCCCGGCGCCGTTGAAATAGTCGACGATGCCTTGGTAGATGCCGCGCGCCAGGCGCTGCTGGAAGCCGGAGCTGGTCAGCTGGCCGGCCTCATTGCGGTTCGACAAGAAGCCTGTCTCGACCAGGATGGACGGCATGCTGGTGAAGCCCAGTACGTAAAAGGGCGCGTCGTCGACACCCTGGTCCACCTCGCCGGTCGCGCCCGCGACGTCCTTCTCGACCAATTGCGCGAGCTGTGAGCTGGCCGTGACCTGAGCCTGGGTGCGGCTGCCGCTATGATAGTAGCCGTTGGCGGAACCGTAATACGTAGTGACGCCGGAGTAGCCGGAATTGCTCGATTCGTTGGCGTGGATGCTGACGAAGATGTGTGCGCCGGCCGAATTGGCGACGTCGCAGCGGGCCTGTAGCTCGACGTGCTCGGACGAGCCGCTCGGCCCGACGGCCTTGTCCGTGGCGCGGGTGTAGACCGTCTTGGCGCCAGCGCTCTCCAGCATCGGCTTCAGCGCCAGGCCGACGGCCAGCGTGACGTCCTTCTCCTGGAGACTGAAGTCCACCGTCCCAGGGTCGGGACCGCCGTGGCCGGGGTCGATCGCGACCACCTTGCCGGATAGTGGACCGGCATTCGGAGGCGGCGCCGCCGCCGCGGCGGGCAGGGCGGGGATGAGCAAGCTAAGCGCGATAACGACCGAACAGCAAGCAGTAGGCTTCAACACGGTTCCGTTCGCTCGTAACGACGAGCGGCGATGGTTGTGATGACAAGGAACCACAGTGGCCCATTGCTATACTCGCCCCGAAGTGCCCACGTCCATCGCTGAGCTGGCCAGCGAGCTGATTGCGAACGTGGAAAAAGTCATCGTCGGCAAACGCGGCGTGGTCGAGCTGACGCTGGTCGCGCTGCTGTGCCAGGGCCACGTGCTGATCGAAGACGTGCCCGGCGTGGGCAAGACCACGCTGGCCAAAACGTTTGCCCGCTCGCTCGGCTGCAGCTTCAAACGCATCCAGTTCACGCCCGACCTGCTGCCCACGGACATCACCGGCAACTCGGTGTTCAACCAGCGCAGCACGGAGTTCGAGTTCCGGCCAGGTCCGGTATTCGCCCAGATGGTGCTGGCGGACGAAATCAACCGCGCCACGCCCAAGACGCAGTCGGCGCTGCTGGAGTGCATGGAGGAGCACCAAGTGACGGTGGATGGCTCGCCCATGCCCATGCCCGAGCCCTTCCTGGTGCTGGCCACCCAGAACCCCATCGAGTACGAGGGCACCTTCGTGCTGCCCGAAGCCCAGCTCGACCGCTTCCTGATCCGCATCAAGCTGGGCTACCCGGCGCCACGCCAGGAGATGGACATCCTGGACATGCAGCAGCACGCGCACCCGCTGGAGAGCCTGCGGCAGGTCATCGAGGCGCAAGAGCTGCTGTGGATGGAGCACGAGGTGCGGAAGGTGTACGTCGATCCGGCGCTGCGCGAGTACATCGTGCGGCTGGTGGGGGCCACGCGCAGCCATGCCGACGTGTACCTCGGCGCCAGTCCGCGCGGCTCGCTGGCGCTGTTCAAGACTTCGCAGGCGCTGGCTGCGATCCAGGGCCGCGACTACGTCACCCCGGACGACGTCAAGCTCATGGCGCCGCACGTGCTGGCCCACCGAATCATCATCAACCCCGCCTCGCGGATGAAGGACTTCGCCAGTGAGATGGTGGTCGCCGAAGCCCTCAACCGCGTTCCCGTCCCCGGCGTGCGCGCCGCGCGCTAGGTCCTACGCGGACGGCGACTGCAGGGTCTGGGTGAGGGCACTTCGCGGCGGGTTGGTCCTGGTGGCCGCCACCTTCTTGGTCCTGTTTTCGATGGCCATCCCGTGGCAGCCGCTGTTCCAGACGGCCATCGGCTTGTACGCCCTGGCGGTGCTGTGCCTGGTGTGGATCGGCAACAGCTTATGGGGGGTCAGCTTTGAGCGGCCGGCGCCGGTGAAGCGCGGCCAGGTGGGCCAAACCCTGCGCGACCGGTTCGAGCTGGCTAACAAAGCGCCGCTGCCAAAGCTCGGCTTGGAGATCCGGGACCACTCCACGCTGCCCGGCCACCATGCCAGCAGCGTCCTTAACCTGCTGCCGCGCAAGCGCGAGCGGGGCGTTGTGCACACGGTGTCGGAGCTGCGCGGGCAGTTCACCCTGGGCCCGACCGGGGCGGCGGCCAGCGATCCCTTCGGGCTGTTCACGCTGGAGCGGCATATCGGGCCCGCTTCGGAGGTGTTGATCTACCCCGAAGTTGTGGACCTCGGCAACTTCTCCGTGCCGGGCAAGATCTTCACCGAAGGCGCGCGCATGCGCCAGCCAACGCAGCTCCAGACACTGGACCCCGCCGGCACCCGACCATACGTGTACGGCGATTCGCAGCGGCGCATCCACTGGCTGTCCAGCGCGCACGCCGGCCAGCTCATGGTCAAGGAGTTCGAGTTCACGCCGGCGGCGGACATCTGGATCTTCCTCGACCTGGAACAGGGGGTCCACGTCGGCTCGGGCGTCCAATCGACGGAGGAGTACGCCGTGACCGCCGCGGCGTCGATTGCCGGGCACTATTTGGGCAGTGGACGGGCCGTTGGGCTGCTGGCTTCAAGCCGGAAGGAGCAGGTAGTGGCGGCCGATCGCGGCGGCCAGCAGCTGATTCGGCTACTCGAGACGCTGGCCATCGTGCGGGCCAACGGACGTATGCCGCTGAGCGAGATGCTGTGGGCCGAGCGGCCGCGGTTGGGGCGGCAGTCCACG
>DAIUFO010000050.1:11230-15639 GCA_036844545.1 Chloroflexota bacterium | reverse complement strand
AGGCTATGCGGCCGGCGACGGCGCTTTGCCGTTGACGCACCAGCCAGTCGGTGAGCAAGTGATCGAGCCTGAGGGACGTCCTGGCTGCTGGGAGGCCAACCTCCGCTCGGCCCTGGGCGTTGCGCAGCCGGCTGACAACTTCCGCTTCAGTGGACGCATAGACGGATCGTTGGACCCCAAGTGGATCAAGATAACGACCCTCCCACACGCCGGGCTTCTTCTCCCTGACGCTGCCCTGTCCTCTGGGCGCGCGCTTACGGCGACGCCCTGCGTCACCCGACGCTGGTGAGAGCACAGCGGCCGATTGAAGGGCCGCCCGGAGCTTTGTGAGGCACTCGCCTCGATCCGAGGAGTACACCGAACACTGTTTGCCGGCCGGGTCGCGATACCGACCTTCCCACAGGCCGGGGCGCTTGAGCCGGACAGAGCCGACCTGGCTCCCTGTGCTCGTCACCAACGCTGTTCCTCCTGAATCAAGCTTCTCGTGGCTAGTACCCACGAAGCTCCTGTGGGTATAGGGTATTAAGTACCCACGATTTAGGGTTGCTGGATGTCAGAAAGACAGATTAGCACGCAGATCTAAGCTCCACAAGTGGACATAATGAGAGCCGGCACTCGGACTTGAACCGAGGACCTGCGGTTTACGAAACCGCCGCTCTGCCAACTGAGCTATGCCGGCGTGCCGGTGAAGTGTAGCGACTGGACTGGCTCACCGGGGGGGGCGGGCTAGCGCACGTACAGGAGGCGGCCGCAGTTGTCGCAGGTGTGCGGCGGGTCGGCGCCGCGGGCACGATTGACGTCGCCTGAGGGGAGATCGACGCGACAGCCCTGGCACATGTTCTTCTCCACCAGGGCCACGGGGCGGTTGGCCTTACGCGGGCGGAGGCGCTCATAGGTGGCCAGGTTCGCCGGGCTGACTTGGCCTGCCACGGCGGTGCGCTCGGTCTGAAGCTCCGCCAGCTCAGCCTCGAGCTGATCGATGTGCTCGTGGGCCTCGGAGCTCTGCTGGCGCCAGCGCTCCAGCTCGTCGTCGAGCCGCCGCTGAGCGGCCAGCAGCGATGTCTCGGCCTGCTCCACGGAGGCCATCAGCTCGAGCTCGTGGTCCTCGAGCTGATGCATGGTCAGCGCCAGCCCGGCCTCCTCGCTTTCCAGCGCGGCCAGCTCGCGCGGGACGGACGTGCTGCCGCCATACAGCTTGGCGTGGACGGCAGCCTTCTTGGCGGTGAGGGTCTCGACTTCCTGCTCGCTTGACCGAAGCTCTTTTTGGAAGCCGGCCAGCTGCGCCTCGATAGCCTTCAGGCTGGCGCGGACCTGGCGGATGGTGGGCGGCTCGGCGATCTTTGCGCGCTCGCCCTCCAGCTTGACGCCGTCGGCGGCCATGCGCAGGTCCAGCGTCTGCAGGTTGTGTAGCGCTTGAGCCGGCTCCACGAGTCCTAGCATTGTGGCATGGAACAGGTGGTTCGCGCGCCCGGCCGTGTGAACCTCATCGGCGAGCACACCGACTACAACGACGGCTTCGTGCTGCCGCTGGCAATCGACCTCGAGCTGCGCCTCAGCTTCCAGCCGCGGGCGGATGGGCGGGTTGTGCTGCGGTCGCGGGAAGCGCCGGAAGAGTCGCTGCACTTGCCCGGCAGCGGTGACCTGCCAGCCTGGGGACGCTACGTGGAGGGCGTGTACGCGCTGCTGGGTCTCTCGGTGGGAATCGAAGGTGAGGTGTCCAGCGACATTCCGCTGGGCGACGGACTGAGCTCGTCGGCCGCGCTGGAGCTGGCCACCGCCCGCGCCCTCGTCGCCGCTAACAACCAGGCGTGGGATGCCCTCCCAATGGCTCGGCTTGCGCAGCGGGCAGAGATCGAGTACGCCGGCAACCGCTGCGGCATCATGGATCAGCTCGCGGTGGGGCAGGGCCAAGCCGGCCATGCGCTGCTCATCGACTGCCGCTCGCTCGAGGTCCGGCCCGTCCCGCTCCCATCGAACCTGGCGATCGTCGTGTGCGACAGCGCCAAACCTCGCCAGCTGGTGGATTCGGCCTACAACAACCGGCGTGCTGCCTGCGAGACAGCCGCCCGCCAGCTCGGCGTGCCTGCCCTGCGCGATGCCACGGCGGACATGCTTCCCGGTCTGCCCGAGGAGTTGGAGAAGCGCGCCCGGCACGTCGTGGCCGAGAACCAGCGCGTGCTCGACTTCGTGGCCGCGCTCGAAGCTGGCGACAGCCGCCGCCTGGGCGAGCTGATGCACGCCTCGCACGCCAGCCTGCGCGACCTCTACGAAGTCAGCTGCCCCGAGCTGGACCTGCTGGTTGACCTGGCGGTGGCGCTGCCGGGCTGCGTGGGGAGCCGTCTCACCGGCGCGGGCTTTGGAGGCTGCACCGTCAGCTTGGTCGAAAGCCCGGCGGCCCAGTCCTTCGCCCACGAATTGGTCGCCCGCTATCGCGCCCAAACAACGCTGCCCGGGCGGGCTTGGGTATGCCAAGCCGTCGATGGCGTCAGCCTGATACCCTGACCGCATGCATATCGTCGCTCTCGATCACATCGTCCTGAACGTGGCCGACGTAGAACGCAGCCTCGCGTTCTATTCGGAAACCCTCGGCTTGCCCGCCGAGCGGGTCGAGCTCTGGCGCGGCGGCAAGGTCGGCTTTCCATCGGTGCGAGTGAACGAGCACACGATCCTCGACTTGGTCCACAAAGCGCCCGAGGGCCAGAACCTGGCGCATTTCTGCTTGGTGGCCGATGGAGACATCCAGGCGCTCAAGGGCGAGATCGAGGCGAAAGGCGTCGAAATCGAGCGCGGGCCGACGTCACGGTCGGGCGCGCGCGGCGATGGCCTCAGCTTCTACATCCGCGATCCCGACGGCACCCAGGTCGAGATCCGCTGCTACTGAGGCTTCGCGAAGCGCAACACGACGTCTGACCCAGGCTCGGAGGATTGGCCTGCCTCGCGCGTGATCTCGACGGCGCTCACGTCGTGGCCGTCGCCGCCGAGCACGATCAGCCGTCGATTGCCGTCCAGCTCGCCGGCCCGCAGCCATGCCTGCCCCTGCCGCTCCCAAGCGACGTAGCGTTGGCCACGGCTGAGAGGTGGCAGGAACTCGCCGACGATGACCTGCGTCGGCACGCCGTCGCGGTGGTACCAGTGGCCGTGGGCGTCAGCGGGTACGCCGCTGGCTGCTGGCTCCAGCCGCTCCACCGTGGTTTCGGTGCTGGTGAGCAGCGCCAGGGCGGCATCGTCGGTCCTTAACTGCGCCCGAGCTCCGGCGTCCCGTACGAAGCCGGCGGCGGCGCTTCCGGCGAGCGCGACCAACAGCACGGCGGCGGCAAGCCACGACGGCGCCCGCCGGGGAAATCGGAGGATGTTGTGCGGTGGGCGAGGAACAGATGAGCCCAGGGCCGCGGCTCCGCTGGCCAGCACACGCTCACGCAGCCGTGCCGGCGGATCGAGGACCGGGACCGCCGAGCCCAGCCCCGCCGCCGCGGACTCGAACGAGCGCAGCTCGCCTGCGCAGGCATGGCATTCCGACACGTGCGCCTCCAGCCCTGAGATTTCGGCCGGCTCCAGCGCTTCCAGCGCGTACAGCGGCAGCAGCTCGCTGGCTTCGGCGTGAGTCATGGCAGCGCCTCCCCGCCAACGTGGTCTCGCAAGGTCAGCAGGCCGCGGCGCACCCGCGACTTGACGGTCCCCAACGGGACGTCCAGCCTGGCCGACAGCTCGGTGTGGCTCAGCCCGCCGTAATAGGCCAGCACCAGTGCTTGGCGCTGCTCGGACGGCAGCTCGCGCAGGCTGTCGCGGACGGCCGAGGCCGAGAGTGAGGCGATCACCTCGTCGGCCGGGCTCCGCGATGGGTCGCGCATGGCCGCCAGGCCATCTTCGCCGGCCGATCGCCGGCGCCGGAGCACGTTGACGCAGCGGTTGTGCACTACGCGCAGCAGCCACGGACGGAACGCGCCTCGCGCGGGGTCGAACGCCATCGGATCCTCACCACCACCATGAATGCGTCGTGCACGATGTCCTCTGCCTCGGCCGGCCCAACCATCCGCGCCGCCAGGCTGTAGGCCGCCGAAGAGTGCCGGTCATACAGCTCCGCCAATGCCTCCTGGTCGCCGGCGCGCAGGCTGGCGCACAGTCGCTCGTCGTCCGGCGGCGCAGTCCCGGCTGACCGATCCGAAATCAAGATTGCCTCCTTTATACACAGCCGGGCTCGCGGTGGATGCCTGCATCCGGCAGGCGCCCTCCGGTGTACCTAGAGGGATTTCAAGGACAAGGAGATATCCGCATGCATCGACTCAAGCCGCCCTACGCGGCGATTGCGGCGGCCCTGCTGCTGGCCGGCTGCGGCGCGCCCAAGACAGCCGTGGCCACGGCGCCGAAGGCAACCACCCAGGCTGCCGTGGCCGCTTCGGCCAGCATTCAAG
>DAIUFO010000050.1:0-11220 GCA_036844545.1 Chloroflexota bacterium | reverse complement strand
CAAGACCGCGGTAGCCACGGTGCCCAAGGTAACAACACAGGCCGCTGCCTCGGCCAGCGTTCAAGCCGTGCCTGTGACGACCAATACGGTCTCCATTCGAGGCTTCGACTTCAAGCCGGCCGCGATCACCATCCCCGCCGGCACAACGGTCACCTGGACAAACAAGGACATCGAGCAGCACACAGCGACGGCGCGCGACAAGACCTTCAACTCCGACGTCGTCAACAACGACAAGACCTTTGCCTACACCTTCAGCAAAGCCGGCAGCTTCGAGTATTTCTGCCTGATCCATCCGCACATGGTGGGCACCGTGGTGGTGACGGACAAATGATGGACGCTGTCGACCGCCGCGGT
This sequence comes from Chloroflexota bacterium, assembly GCA_036844545.1. Classification (GTDB taxonomy): domain Bacteria; phylum Chloroflexota; class JAJPGV01; order JAJPGV01; family JAJPGV01; genus DATGVV01. Next base: position 10,866 of record DAIUFO010000050.1, on the reverse strand, counting down.
TTCCTCAAATGCATGGCTTGGGCCGGCACCGGCTTGGTCTGGACGGCTGGCTCGAGCGGTCTGCTGTCCGCCCGCAGTATCGGCAGCCAGGCGGCACCCAAGGTGGACGGCTTCAGCTTCGTGCAGGTCAGCGACAACCACGTCGGCTTCAGCGCCGACGGCGTGAATACTGACGTAACCAAGACCCTTCAGCAGGTCGTGGACAAGATCGATGCCCTGCCGAAGCGCCCGTCGATGATGATCCACACCGGCGACGTGAGCCATCTGTCCAAGGCCGCCGAGTTCGACGCAGCCAAGCAGCTCCTGAGCAGCATCAAGACCGACGCGGCGTTCTTCGTCGGCGGCGAGCATGACGTCATCGGCGACAACGGCGCCGGCTTCCGGCAGCGCTTCCGCCAGCCCGATCAGAAGGCCGATTGGTACAGCTTCGATGCCCATGGTGTGCATTTCGCCGGCTTGTGGAACATCGGCGACGAGACCACCTTCGGCGTCCTGGGCCAGGACCAGCTCGACTGGTTCAAGAAGGACCTGGCAGCCGTCAACCACGACACGCCGCTGGTCGTCTTCGCCCACGTGCCGTTGTATGCGCTGTATCCCAGCTGGGGCTGGTCGACCAAGGATGGCGAGCAGGCTATGGCGCTGCTCAAGCCGTTCAGCTCGGTGACGGTGCTGAACGGCCACATCCACCAGGTGGCCACGCAAGTAGAAGGCAACATCCGCTTCTACACGGCCAACTCCACGGCCTTCCCACAGCACATGCCGGGCGACGGCCAGCCGGGCGCCTACAAGCTGCCCGCCGACGATCTGCTCCGCAAGCTCGGCTACCGCGACGTAACCGTTGTCCCCGGCCAGCACGACCTGGCCATCGTGGATACGACGCTGGTGTAGCCCCCTTTTGTCATGCAGAGCGCAGCTAAGCATCCGTCAGCCTCCGGCACCCCACGGATTCTTCGCTCGACGCTCAGAATGACAAACAGGCGGCCGGTTCCTCCCGCAGCGGCGCCGCTACTTCGCGGGCGAACAGGCGCATCGACGCCAAGACCTTGTCCTGGGGCATGCCGCCGAAGTGCTGCACCGTGGCCACGTGGGTGAGCCCCAGCTCGTCACGCAGGCGGCGGACGTGCTGGCGGCAGGTCTCAGGCGTCCCGAACAGGCAGCGGCTCTCGGCCGTCACGCGCTCGTAGCTGAGCGCCTTCAGGATGTCGCTGCCGCGTTCGCCAAAGGCCTGCGCCGTCCAGTTGCTCCAGTGCTTCTCCGCCAGCCGCGCCTCGTCGTCCGACTGCGCCACGTAGGCCGGGAACATGCCCAGCACCTCGTGCTTGTCCACGTCGTGGCCGCTTTCGCGCAGGCCCTCGCGGTAGGCCGCGATGAGCTGGCGGGAGAGGTCGTAGCTGGGCAGGATCCAGGGCAGGGTCATGAGGTTGAGGCCCTGCTGGCCGATCCAGCGGAAGTGCGCCTCCTCGCGGTTGGCCGTCATCCAGATTGGCGGATGGGGCTGCTGCACCGGGGGCGGCAGGACGGCCATGGGCTTGGGATAGCGGTAATGCTCGCCTTCCCAGGTGAATTGAGGCTGAGTCCAAGCGCCGCGGAGCACCGCGACTGCCTCCTCGACATAATCCTGGGAGTTAGGCCAGTCAGCCCCATAGACCTCGTACTCCAGGTGGGGCATGCCGCGGCCCACGCCGACGTCAATCCGGCCGCCGCTGATGTTGTCCAGCATGGCCATGTCCTCAGCGATGCGGATGGGGTGGTGCAGCGGCAAGATGCTCACTGCCGTACCGAAGCGGATGCGGCTCGTTCTGGCGGCCAAAGCGGCCATCAGTACCTGCGGGTTGGGCAGCATGCCGCCGAAGTCCCGGAAGTGGTGCTCGGTGGCCCACAGCGTGTCGTAGCCCTCGGCCTCGGCCAGCAGCGCTTGCTCCATCCAGCTGGCGTATAGCCGCGGCGCCGGACCATCCAGTTCGGGGTAGTAGGTGTTCAGCAGGTAATAGTCGAATTTCACAAGTCCCAATAGGGTACGCTACCCGCCATGAGCCTGGCTGAAACCGTCGCCGCCGTTCGCATCGCCTCCGAGACGACCGAGATCCGCAGCCTGCCGCTGCCCGAGATCCCCATCGACGCCGGCTTGCTCAAGGTCGAGGCCGCCGGCATCTGCGGCAGCGACGTGGGCATCTACCGGCGGGACAACGGCCCTGCCATCCTGGGCCACGAGAACGTGGGCATCGTGGTCCAGATCGGCCGCGTGGCAGCAGATCGCTGGGGCGTGCAAGAAGGCGACCGCGTGGCCATCGAGGAATATTTGCCCTGCGGCCACTGCAATTGGTGCCACCAGGGCGAGTACCGGCACTGCCTGGCCACCGACAACTTCGCCGATCCTTCGGCGCTGCGCTACGGCTCGACGCCCACCACCGTGGCCCCTGGCCTGTGGGGAGGCTACAGCCAATACCTGTACCTGCCGCCGCAAACGGTCATCCATCGCGTGCCCGATACGGCTCCGGTCGACGAGCTGGCGCTGGCTTTGCCGCTGGGCAATGGCGTGCAATGGGCCTGCGTCGAGGGCGGCGCCGCGCCGGGTCGCTCGATCCTCATCATGGGTCCGGGCCAGCAGGGCTTGGGCTGCGTCATCGCCGCCAAAGCGGCCGGCGCCTATCCCGTCATCATCAGTGGCCTATCGCGCGACGCCGCACGGCTGAAGGTGGCGTTGGAGCTCGGCGCGAGCGTGGCTATCGACGTGGAGCAGGAGGATCTCCTGGCTCGAGTGGCCGACGCTACCGGCGGCGAGGGCGTGGACGCAGTGGTCGACACCAGCTCGGCCGGCTCCGTCCAGCTCATCCACGATGCCTTGGCCGCGCTCAAGCGCAAGGCTGGCACCCTGGTGTGGCAGGGCTCGCCGGCCCAGGTGGAAGGCTTCCCGCTGAGCGTGTTCACGCGCAAGTACGCCACGCTCAAGAGCTGCCGCGGCCACAGCTACCAGTCGGTAGAGCTGGCGTTGCGCTGCATCGGCTCGCGCGCGTTCCCGCTGGAGCGGATGTGCACCCATCGCTTTGGCCTGGCCGACGTGCATACGGCCATCCGCTCAGTGGGCGGCGCCGGGTTACCCGGCGTCATCCACGCCACTGTCGATCCTTGGAGGGAATGATGAACCGCACCCGCACGCGTCTTATCGGCTGCTGCGCCGCGCTGGCGTTGGCTTTGGTTGCCTGTGGCGGCTCCGCCGCGCCAGCGGCAAGTCCGTCGGCCGCGCCCTCGGCACCCAGCTCCGCCGCCGCGGCGAGCGCCAAACCTGCCGCTTCGGGCGGCGCGACGTCGGCGAAGCCAGCTGCCAGCGGCAAGCCTGTCGCCCAAGAGGTCCTCAATCCTAATCCCGGGACTGGCGGCGCCAAGATCACTATCTGCATCCCGGCGCGCTCCAACTCCAGCCTGCCCGCCTTCGCCGCCGTCGACAGCGGCCTTCTGGCCCAGTCCAATATCGAGGCAACGATGCCCTACTTCGCTGGCGGCGCCGTCGACATAGCGCTGGCGGCGGGCCAGTGTGATTTTGTCTTTGGCGCCGGCGGCGTTGGGCCGCTGCTGCAAGGCGTGGACGTGGTGGTCGTGGCCGTGACGCAGACAAAGTCGCCGCTGGAGTTGTGGGGCAAGCCGCCACTCAAGACCATCGCCGACCTCAAGGGCCACAGTATCGGCACCACGGGCGCCGGCTCCCTGAGCTGGCGGTTGGGCCGATACTACCTGCGCAGCAGCGGTCTCGATCCCGACAAGGATGTGTCGGTGCTGAACACCGGCGACAATGTCACCACACTGGCGGCGGCGGTTTCGGGCCGGGTCGACGGCGGCGTTTTCTCCTTCCCCTACACGGCGCAGGCCCAAAGCCAAGGCCTTGTTCTCCTGTACAAGGCTCCGCCTGATTTCAATTTCGTGGCCCAGGGTGTGGTCACCACCAAGCGCTACGAGACGGCCCATCACGACCTCGTCAAGGCCGTGGTCAAGGGCGTCTCAGATGCCATGTCGCGTCTGAAGTCGGACTCGGCCTTCTACGCCACCGAGCTGAAGAAGTACACCGGGCTGAACGTGGACGACGCCACCCTCCAGCAATACTGGAAAACGGACAGCGAAACCTACACCATTCCGCCGCGCGGTACGCACAAGGGCGCCGTGACGGCGCTGTCGCTCTACGCCGACACTGCCAACATCAATGGCCAGAGCCTCGACCAAATCGCCGATCGCTGGCTCGACACCTCGATCCTCGACGAGCTGTTTCCGGCCAAGTAGCGCCCCTCGGCTCGTACGATAGGGGCATGAGCATCCCCAAGCTTCCCTTCGGCCGGACCGGCCATGACAGCACGCGCATCATCTTCGGCGGCGCATCGCTTGCCCGCGTCAGCCAGGACGAGGCAGACCGCACCCTTGACGTTCTGCTGGAGCACGGCATCAACCACATCGACGTCGCGGCCAGCTACGGCGACGCCGAGCTGCGCGTCGCGCCCTGGCTCAAGCAGCATCGGCAGGATTTCTTCGTGGCCACGAAGACTGGCGAGCGCTCGGCGGAAAGCGCTCGTCAGGAGCTGCACCGCTCGCTGGAGCGCCTGGGCGTCGACTACGTCGACCTCTGGCAGCTCCACAATCTGTCAGATCCCATCCAGTGGGATAAGGCGCTCAGCCCTGGCGGCGCCATCGAGGCCGCGGTCGAAGCCCGGGAGCAGGGCTTGGTCCGCGCCATCGGCGTGACGGGCCACGGCCTCCAAGTTGCCGCCACACACCGCCGCAGCCTGCAGCGCTTCGACTTCGATTCCGTGCTGCTGCCCTACAACTTCATCACTATGCAGAGCGCCTACTACGCGGAGAACTTCGACGCGCTGCAAGCGGCCTGCCGTGAGCGGAACACCGCGGTTCAGACCATCAAATCCATCGCCTACCGGCCCTGGATGGGCCGCGAGCACACGACCTCGACCTGGTACGAGCCGCTGCGGGAGCCGCGCGAGATCGAGCTGGCCGTCCACTGGGCGTTTGCCCGCCCCGGCATTTTCGTGATCTCGGTGGGTGACGTCCATCTGCTGCCGCGCGTGCTGGCGGCGGCCGAGCGTTTCAGCCAGGCGCCAGCCGACGACGATCTGCGCGGCCTCGTGGACCGCCTGCAAATGGAGCCGCTGTTCGTCTAGAGCGGCCGGCGCCGGTTAGGCGCGATGGCGGGTCGAACCCACCGCCCGGTAGCCGTTATCGTTTCTTTGGCGGTTACATGAGCAACCGCGGCAAGTTCTTCGAGCGGCTGATGAGCGGCACCTCGGATCGGGCAGTTGACTTCGGCCAGCTATGCGAACTGCTGCGCTGGCTCGGATTCACAGAGCGGGTACGCGGAAGTCACCACGTGTTTACGATGGCTGGCGTCGAGGAACTGATTGACTTGCAGCCGGAAGGTAGGCACGGCAAGACGTACCAGGTGCGGCAGGTGCGCGATATTCTGAAGGCTCACAGCATGGAGGTCGAGTAATGCGGCACGGTATCCGACAAGAGATCAGTGCACAGCAGCTAGCTGCGGTGCGTGATGAGGAGTTGCGCTATCCGGTCACGATCACCTGGTCGGATGAGGATCGGCGCTATATTGCTCGCGTGCACGAGCTCCCTGGCTGCATGGCGGACGGCCTGACCTACGAGGCGGCCGCGGCAGAAGCTCGGAAGGTCATGCGCCTATGGCTCTACGTGGCGCGCGAGGAGGGTCGGGCAATCCCTCAGCCATCAGCGGCATCTGCTGCCTAGTCCCGCACCGTGACGCTTCGAAGGGCCTAGAGCCCGGCCTTGGGGCCTGGGAGCGCGCAAGGCAAGCGCGGGATGGGCAAAATGGGGATCAACCGGGAGCCGGCCTCAGCGCCAATGTCTCATGTTGAGCGGGGATTCGCACCCAAACACTTGACGTCATGAGAGGCGACGACCGGGATCGAACCGGTGATAGGGGTTTTGCAGACCCCCGCCTTACCACTTGGCCACGTCGCCGGCTGGCGGCGCCTGAGGCGCCGTCAGTTGGAATTCTAGCGGGCGCGGCAGGCCTAAACGACGTGCTTCAGGAAGTCGATGGCGATCCGTTGGACGTGGTCTTTGGTGATCTGGGCCATGGGCACGCGCTGCGTCGCCATCGTCGAGCCGGCCGTCGGCGTTTCCATCCGAACTAATGCCTCTCCGGGTGTGAGTCGAAAGCACAGCGGGTGCGCGCCGGCGCTGTTGCGCCCGTCCAGAAAGAGACAAACGCTCTGGCCGTGCTCCTCCACCGGCCCGTGGACGTCCGCCTTGACCTGGCAGTCGTAGCCACTAGCTTTCATGCGACTGGCAATCTCTTCCAGCGCCGGGGCAATAGTGGTTTCCGCGATGGCCTCGAACTCGTGCGGGATGTCGCTCTCGTGCTGACCTTGCAAGCGATCTATCACCTTGCGAAGCTCCGACTCCACCTCAGGATCCATGTTTCTACCTCCTCGCCTCCCCTTGAGATCAGAAGCTGCTTGGGCTCAGCAAGCCAGCAAGCATGAGCCGTGCCATTGTGGACTGCACGCATGTGCAGTAGGCGTGCTGGCCTTGGACGTGTGGAGCAGGTCTCGTACATCGAGGCGTCGTGCCGCTCGGCGATCCCAGGTCAAGGGCATGCCCTTCCGCTGGAGCATCAATCCCTACCGCGGCTGCCGCCACCGCTGCGTGTACTGTTTCGCCCGCCAATACCGGGCCTGGCGCGATCTGGATGCCGGGCTCGATTTCGAGAACAAGATCTTCGTCAAGACCAATCTGCCGGAAGTCCTGCGAGACGAGCTGCAAGCCGTCGTGGAAGCGTGAGCGAGTGGTCGTCGGCACGGCCACAGACTGCTGCCAGCCGGTGGAAAGGCCGCTGCCGGTTGACGCGGCGCACGCTGGAGGCGCTGCGCGACCATTACAACCCCACCGAAATCATCACCAAGGGCACGATGATCCTGCGCGACATCGACGTGCTCGCGGAGCTGGCGCGGCGCGCGGATTGCTCTGTGAACACCAGCGTGACCACGGTGGATGAAGACTTGTGGAAGAAGCTCGAGCCAGGCACACCACGACCCCTCAAACGGTTCGAGGCCATGCGCGAGCTGGTGCGTGCTGGGGTGAACGCCGGTGTGCTGATAGCGCCATGCATTCCCGGCATCACGACGCAGCCGGGCGTGCTGGAGCGGGTACTGGAGGCCGCCGCCAAGTACGAGGCCCGCTACGCCTGCCACAGCATGCCGCGGCTGGCGCCGGGCACGCGCGAGTGGTACCTGGGCTTCGTCCGGAAGGAGTACCCTCAGCTGTATGAGGGCTATCCGCGGCTCTGCAGCCGCGGCGCGCACGCTCCTGTCCAGTACGAGCGGAAGGTAGCCGGCCGCGTGGCCGAAGCGAAAGCCGTCTACGCCGTGGGCTCGGAGCGAAGACTGAAGGCCATTCCGCTCCAGCCGTCGCTGTTCCAGGAATAAGGCTAGCGTGATCGAGCGTGGTGCGCTCAGGGCTCCCTCTCCCTAGCCCTGCCATGAAAATGGGTATTTTCATGCACGCCGGTGCGCCTCGGCGCAGCACTACTCTGCCGCCGCGGCGGGCGAGGGGATCTTTGAGGTTGTGGCCGCTGGTCGCCTTGCTCCTGTGCGCCTTTGGCCCGCCGCGGCTGGGCGACCGCTTGGGCCTGCCATCGTTCGAAGTGCACGCTCCGCAGCTCCGCGCCATCAAGCGCGCGGCGATGCCGCCGCTCAGCGCGAAATCAGCCATCTTGGTGGACTTCGCCTCGGGCCAGCCGCTGTTCGGCAAGGCGACCCATCAGCGGCTGCCGCCGGCCAGCACCACCAAAATGATGACCGCGCTGCTGACTCTGGAGCAGGGCCAGCTGCAAGGTGAAGTTCTCGTCAGCGCTCTGGCGGCCGGCCAAATCGGCACCCGCATGGGCCTCGACGCGGGCCAGCGCTTCACCGTGCGCGATCTCCTGTATGGCCTGCTGTTGCCGTCCGGTAACGACGCGGCCATCGCGCTGGCGCAGTATGAGGCGCCCACCGTCCAGGCATTCGTCGATCGTATGAATGCCAAAGTCAAAGAGCTTGGCCTGGCAGACACGCACTTCGTGAACCCGCACGGCCTCGACGATCCGGCGCATCTGTCCAGCGCCAGTGATTTGGCCCAGCTCGCCCGCTACACCCTGCGCAGCGAGCCGCTGTTCGACCAATATGTGAGCACTGCGCATTTCGCCATCGCGGCGGGGCCTGGCCATCCGGCCTTTGATTTGACCAACCTGAACCAGCTGCTGGGCAGCTATCCCGGCGCCGACGGCGTCAAGACCGGGACCACCCCGGCGGCCGGCCAGGTACTGGTAGGCAGCGCCAGCCGCGGCGGCCATCGGCTGCTGACTGTCGTCATGGCCAGTGACGATCGCTACGCCGATGCCCGAGCCGTGCTCGACAATGGCTTTGCGAACGAGGTCTGGCTCCGGCCCGACCGGTTCTTCCCGTACGCCTTGCCTGTCGTGGTCCGGGCCACGGCGGAGGCGGTGCTGCCAGGTTGGGAGGCGTCCCAGGTGCAAGCGTTCCTCGATCCCGACCAGGCGAGCGGCACCTTCTCGCTGGCCGGCCGCGAGCTGCTGAAGGTCCCGCTGGAAGCGTTGGCGTGAGCCGCGATCGGCTGCAGAAGATCCTGGCCCACGCGGGCGTAGCCTCCCGTCGCGCGGCCGAGCGCCTGATCAGCCAGGGGCGGGTAAAGGTCAACGGCCAGGTGGTCACCCAGCTCGGCGCCACCGCCGCGCTCGAAAGCGACGCCATCGAAGTCGACGGTGCGCGCATAGTGAGCGCGGAAGCGTTCGAGTACTACCTGCTGAACAAACCCCCTGGCGTCGTGACCACCGTCCGCGACCCCCAGCGCCGCCCCACGGTCCTGAGCCTGCTGCGCGATGTGAGGGCCCGCGTCTACCCGGTGGGCCGGCTGGATGCCGCGTCCGAGGGCTTGCTGCTGCTGACGAACGACGGCGAGCTGGCGCACCGGCTGACCCATCCCCGCTTCGGCGTCGAGAAAGAGTACGCCGTCGACTTAGCTGCCCCGGCGAGCAGGCAACAGCTCGATAGAATACGCCAGGGCATCGAGTCCCAGGGCGAGCAGCTCCGGCCACGACGGCTCGAGCTCGAAGCTGGCGGGCGCTCACGAGTGTCGGTCGTGCTGGCGGAGGGTAAGAAACGCGAGGTGCGGCGCATGTTCGAAGCCGTTGGCCAGCGGGTCGTCCGCCTGCGGCGGATGCGCTTCGGCCCGCTGCGGCTCGGCGACCTCCCGCCCGGCCAGCACCGACCATTAACGAAGGAAGAGATCGAGCAATTAAGAGCCGCTACATCGGCCTGACGGGCCTGCCTGCATCGGGGAAGGGAACCTTCAAAGACCTGTTGCTCGAGGAGTTGGACCGGCGGGGCGTGGTCCATGCCTATCACAGCCTGTCCGATGAGCTGCGTGCGGAGGTCCGCTTTCGCGGGCTGCCCGTGGACCGCGACGTGCTGCGCAGCATGGGCCACGAGCTGCGGCTCAAGCACGGCAGCGGCATCCTGTCGCAGCGTGTGCTGGACCGCATCGCCTACGATGTGCGCCAAGGCGCTCAGTTTCCGGTGACGATCATCGACGCCATCCGCAACCCCAGCGAGGTACGTGTCCTGCGGGAGTCGCTCGCGGGCGACTTCCTGCTGCTTGCCATCGAGGCTCCGGTCGAAGAGATTATCGAGCGCATCCGCGCCCGCGCCCGCGCCGGCGACGTCGTGGACGACGACGATGTAGCCCGCCAGGTGCTGTCCGCCGAGATGGGGCTCAACGAGCCAGATCACGGCCACAACATTGCCGACTGCATTGCCATGGCCGACGTCCACCTCGACAACGCCGGCAACCTGCCCCAGCTGCGCGGGGCGGTGGCCGAGTTCGTCGACCAGCACCTGTGAACCTGTTCTACGAAGCCTGCCGTCCGGTGCTGGCAGGCTTGCTGTGGAGTCTGGCGGACTTCCGCGTCGAGGGGTTGGAACGCGTACCGCGGCAAGGGCCGCTGATCGTCGCCAGCAACCACCTGCACTTTTGCGATCCCCCGCTGCTGGGTGGCGTGCTGCCGCGCTACGTTCGGTTCATGGCCAAACAAGAGGCATTCAACGTCCCTTGGGGCGTGGTGTCCACCACCTACGGCGCCTTCCCCGTCAAGCGTGGCCAGATGGACCGGCAGGCCCTGCGCCAGGCCGAGCGCATCCTGGCCGGTGGAGGGGTCGTGGGCATGTTCCCAGAGGGACACCGCGGCCACGGGGAGGGCCTGCTGCCGGGCTTCGACGGCGTTGCGCTCATCGCCCGCCGCGGCGGTGTGCCGATCCTGCCGGTTGGCATCGCCGGCACTGAGGTCGTATTCAAGTCTCGGCCGCGCTGGCCCATCGTGGTCCGGATCGGCGAGCCATTCCAGGCTCGGAGCGGCCGTCCTCTGGCCGACGTGACGCGCGAGATCATGTGCCGCATCGCCGAGCTGCTGCCGGAGAGGTATCGCGGCGTGTACGGGGAGACCATCCCCGCATGAAGCCGGTGGTGGCCATTGTCGGCCGGCCCAATGTGGGCAAATCGACGCTGTTCAACCGTCTGGTTGGCCAGCGCCAGGCCATCGTCGAGGACATCCCCGGTACCACGCGCGACCGCATCTACGGCGACGCCGACTGGGCCGGCCGCGTATTCACGGTGGTGGACACGGGCGGGATCGCCGTCAACGAGGCGGACAACTTCACCGCCATGATCGAGGAGCAGGCGCGCCAGGCTATGGAGGACGCCGACGTCATCGCCTTCATGGTCGACGTGCGGGCCGGCATCAGCCAGGCCGACTCCGGCGTGGCCGATCACCTCCGCCGCTCCCAG
>DAIUFO010000049.1:14716-15777 GCA_036844545.1 Chloroflexota bacterium | reverse complement strand
GGGTGAAAAACGAGCTACCACCCCAGCCACACCGGATTTTGCGACAGCCTGCTTGCCCGACTAATGCCCCTCGACAATCACTCGCAGCAGATTGTCCAGAAGCTCTGGAACTACTGCAATGTCCTCCGCGACGACGGCCTCTCTTACGGCGATTACGTCGAGCAGCTGACGAACCTGCTCTTCCTCAAGATGGCCGACGAGCAGTCCAAGCCTCCACTTAACCGCCTCTCGCCGGTTCCGGCTGGCTACGACTGGCCGAGCCTTCTCGAGCGCGACGGGGCCGAGCTGGAGACCCACTATCTCCACGTCCTCGAACAGCTAGGCAACGAGCCCGGCATGCTCGGCATCATCTTCCGCAAAGCTCGCAACCACGTCCAGGACCCAGCCAAGCTCCGCCGCCTGATTGCCGACCTTATCGACCGCGAGCAGTGGATCGCCCTGGATGCCGACGTCAAAGGCGCGGCCTACGAAGGCCTCCTCGAGAAGAACGCCCAGGACACCAAGGGCGGAGCTGGCCAGTACTTCACGCCCCGTCCGCTCATCCAGGCCATCGTCGACGTTATGCGCCCGGCGTCAGGCGAGACTATCTGCGATCCGGCCTGCGGCACCGGCGGCTTCCTGCTTGCCGCCTACGACTACGTCTCACGCAACTGTCAGCTCGATCCCGATCAGAAGGCCCACCTCAAGCTCCATGCCCTCCACGGCGTCGAGATTGTGGATGCCGTCACCCGCCTCTGCGCCATGAACCTGCTGCTGCACGGCGTCGGCCCGAGCATCGAGAGCACTGATCCTCCTGTGATCACCGGCGACAGCCTCTCCGCCGGTCCGGGCAACGATCGTTTCGACCTCGTCCTCACCAACCCGCCCTTCAGCCGCAAGTCCAGCGTGCTGATCGTCAACGACGATGGCGGTCAGGAGAGGGAGGCGCTGACCATCGTCCGCGACGACTTCTGGGCCACCACCAGCAACAAGCAGCTCAACTTCGTGCAGCACGTCAAGACGCTGCTTCGGATCAATGGCCGCGCCGCCGTGGTCGTGCCCGATAACGTGCTCTTTGAGGG
>DAIUFO010000049.1:0-14706 GCA_036844545.1 Chloroflexota bacterium | reverse complement strand
TGCGACGTCCACACGCTGCTGCGCCTGCCCACCGGCATCTTCTACGCCCAAGGCGTCAAGGCCAACGTCCTCTTCTTCGATAAGAAGCCGGCCAGCCCCGATCCCTGGACCCAGCAGCTCTAGATCTACGACTTCCGCACCAATGTCCACATCACCCTCAAAACCAATCCGCTGACGCCCAACCAGCTCGACGATTTCGTTGCCTGCTGCAATCCCGACAATCGTCACGCTCGCAAGCCGACCTGGTCCGATGACAACCCCACCGGTCGCTGGCGCGCCTACTCCTACGAAGAGCTCACCGCCCGCGACAAAGCCAGCCTTGACGTCTTTTGGCTCAAGGACGAGAGCCAGGAAGATTCCGCCAACCTCCCCGACCCGGATGTCATCGCCGTCGAGATCGCCGAAGACCTCCGTTCTGCCCTGGAACAGTTCGAGCTGATTTACGCCGACCTCGGCGATCGCGCCTAGTAACAAGCCCGTCTGGTGTAACCCCGCCTTACTCTGCCCTCATGGCCCGTGCGATGATAGATTTCGCCCCTCCCGTGTCGACGCTCCAAGAGCTGCCGCCGGGTCTCATGCGCCGCCAGGCCTATTTCCTATCCCTCCTGGCCGCCCACCCGAGCCTCACCCGCCGGGACTACCAAAAGCTCGCCGGAATCTCACACACGACCGCCAGTCAAGATCTTGCCGAGCTGCTCGCCGCCGGCCTGATCGTCCGCCACGGCAGCGCCCGCAGCTGCCGTTATAGCCTCGCCGCTCGCCACCGCCCCCACGACCATCAAACAGCTATCCCTTCGGTATTGCCTGACTAACTCGCAGCTATGGACTCGGTATCGAGCAAATCACGCTCGTCGCACGTACCGAAAAAACCATCTACCGTGCCCACAGCCACCGACCACCAGCTACTGACTATTTGTATGTCCCCAACTGCTTCAGTGCGGCGCTGGCGAAGCTGCCGTCCACCACTTTGTCCAGGTCGGCGCTGTTCTTCTGCTGGCCGCTGGATAGGTAGTAGTCCTGCTGGCGCTTGAGGTCGGCGGTGTTGACGGTGCCGTTAGGGTCGAGGCCGGGCAGGCCCATCTTGTCGTACAGGCTCTTGTCCTTCAAGGCCGTCTGGCTGGCCAGGATGTCGACCACCTCGGCGCGCGCCGCTGGGTCTTTCCTGGCGAAGGCGTCGTTGTACAGCCGCACGCCCTTGAGATAGGCCACCATGAAGCGCGTGGCCAGGTCGGTCCTCTTGGCGAAGCCAGGCGCGTACTGAATGACCGCCACCTGCTGGTTCGGGGTGTACTCGTCGCCGCGTTTCCAGACGCTGATCAGGCCCTTGGCCGCGCTGTCGGTAATGAACGGCTCGATGTACGTCCCGGCGTCGATGTTCTTGTTGGCGTAGGCCGCGGCATGCTCGACAAACGGCAGCAACGTGAGGTCGACGTCCGCCAGCGTGAGCCCGGCGCCTTTCAGGATCTCGACCAGGCTGACCTCGCCCGACTGGGCTCGTTGCGGCAGCGCCACCTTCATGCCCTTCAAGTCGGCCGGCGACTTGAACTTGCCGCTGTCCATCAGGTCCTTGCGGACGACGAAGGCCTGAAAGCCGTAGCCCGGCGGCGTGCTGCCTTTGTCGGCCACGATCAGCAGCGGCACGTCACGGGCCACCGCGTTGAACAGCCCGGCGTTGGGCGCACCGCCGCCGACGTCGAGCTGGTTGGTGCCCAGCGGCGGCACCAGCTCGGAGCCGTTCGAGAAACGGCTGATCTCCAGTTTGATGCGCTGCTCGGCGAAGTAGCCCTTGGCGTTGGCGATCAGCCAGCCAGCGTCGCTGGCCGACGGCGTCAGCGACCCGAAGCGCACCGTGTCCAGCGCGCCGGAGGCACTCGGCTCGGCGGCTGCCCCTGAGGCCGGAGCCGAGCTCGCGGGCGCTGGCGCCGCGGCTCCGCCGCAAGCTGCCAGGATCGTCAACGTCGCCAAGCAACCAAGGATGCGCGTTCTCATTTGGAGCCAAACGATACCCTACCGCCGAATCGGCTACACTGGCCCGGCCCATGACCAGCCCGCATGAGAAGCGCCGCCGGCTGCGCCAGCTGCTGGCCGGCCCGGACATCGTTGCCGCCGTCGCCTGCTCCGATCCCGTCAGCGCCCGGCTCGTCCAGCACGTTGGCCTGCCGGCGATCCACGCCTCCGGCAGCGCCGCCCATCGCAGCCGCGGCCTGGCCGACGCCGGCCTGCTCGATATGACCGAGATGGTCAACCATCTCCGCTATCTGTGCGACTCGGTTGACATCCCCGTCATCGGCGATGCCGACACCGGCTTCGGCAACGTGGTCAACGTGGTCCGCACCGTGCGCGAGTACGAGCGTGCGGGCGCCGCGGCCATCCACATCGAGGACCAGCTCACGCCCAAGCGGCCGGCCTACCAGGGCTTCGAAGCCGGCTTCATCTCGCGCCAGGAGATGGTGGACAAGATCCGCGCCGCGCTCGACGCCCGCATCGACGATCAGCTCGTGATCATCGCCCGCTGCGACGTGTCGGACGACCAGGAGCGCGTGGACCGAGTCGTCGCCTGCCTGGAAGCCGGCGCCGACATGGGCTGGCTCTCGGCCCGCGGCCCCGACGCCATCCGTGCCTTCCGTCAGGCCATGCCCAAAGACAAGCCGGCCGTTGGCGTGCTGCCCGCGGGCATGGCCCTGCAGCAGTACCAGGAGCTGGGCGCCAACTGCGCCCTGATCGTCGGCTTGATGCAGGTCGCCGCCCTGGCCGCCCAGCTGCAGCTGCTGGAAGCCCTCAAAACCACCGGCAGCCCCCGCTCATACCTGGGCACGGCACCCGGCGCCGAGGACATGGCCAAGTTCTACGGCGACCAGGGCAACGACCACCTCTCCGATATCGAGAAGCGCTTCGGCGGCTGATTGTTCCTCTCCCTTCCCGGAGGGAGAGGCTAGGCTTCGGCGGCTTCGAAGATCGACTGAGCGATGGCCACGTAACAGCCGCAGCGGCAGATGTTGCCGGACATCCACTCCGACATCTGGTCGTAGCTGGGGTGCGGGCTGCGGAGGAGCAAGGCTTTGGCGGCCATGAGCTGGCCGGGCGTGCAGTAGCCGCATTGGGCGCCGACGTTGCGGATGAAGGCTTCCTGCAGCGGGTCGAGCTGGTCGCCGTTGGCTAGACCCTCGACGGTAGTCACCTGCTTGCCGTCGGCCTCGAAGCTCAGGTAGGTGCAGGAGCTGACCGGCTGGCCGTCCACCAGCACGGTGCAGGCGCCGCACACTTCGGACTCGCAGGAGCGCTTGGTGCCGGTAAGGCCCAGACGCTGGCGAAGCGTTTCCAACAGCACTTCCTCGACCGGCAGCTCGCCTTGCCAGTCCTGGCCGTTCACTATCAGGTGGGCTTCGATGGTCTGCAAAGTTTGGATGGCTTGCGTCATGGGTTCCCTCACCCTAGCCCTCTCCCGCCGCAGCGGGCGAGGGAACTGCTTGTTTGATGGCTCGGCCGATCAGCACTTTGGTGAGGTGGATCTTGAAGTCGGCGGAGCCGAGCAGATCGCTGACCGGCTCGAGGCGCTCCTCCAGGTACGACGAGCTTTCGCCGATGAGGCGGAGCGCACCGGCTAGGGGCAGCTCGCAGAGGCGCTGTTCCAGCTCGGACAGGCGCAGCGCTTGGGGGCCGACACAGCCAGCCGCCAGGCGGACCCCGGCGAGACGATCTCCCTCCACCCGGACGGCCGCGGCCACGTTCAGGGTGGGGCGGTAAAACTGCTCGAAGCGCTGGTAGCCCCAGCCCCAGCCGGCGGGCAGCGGAGGGACGCGCACGCCTGTCAGCAGCTCGCCCTCCTCCAGATCTACGTCGTACATGCCGCGGAAGAAGCCGGCCAGCGGCAGCTCGCGCTGGCCGGCTTCGCTGGCCACAGTGACGGCGGCTTCATGGATCAATAACGCCGTGCCGGGATCGGCGTGCGGATCGGCGAAGCACAGGTTGCCACCCAGCGTGCCCTGGCTGCGCACGCGGACATTGCCCACGTGGCGCTCGGCTTCGGCCAGCAGCGGCAGGTGCTCGGCCACGAGAGGATGGTCCTCCAGCGTGCGATGGCTGACGCAGGCGCCGATGCTCATCTGCTGGCCATCCCAGCTCAGGCTGTCCATGTCGGGAATGCGCTTGACGTCGACCAGGTACTCGGCGTCGACGATGCCGTGGCGCATGAGCAGCAGCAGCTCCACGCCGCCGGCATAGATTTTCGCCTGGTCGCCCAGGCGCGTCAGCTCGAGGCTGGCCTCCTCGACGGTGCCCGGCCGCAGCAGGCGGAAAGGCTTAAGCATCGGCCAAGGGACGGCGCGCCAGAGCGGAGTTGGACAAGGCAAATGTCATTGTAGGGCGGCTGCCCCGCCGGGCCTCGACGGCCACTCCTTCCAGCTCGGCAGTGCTTTTCTAGCCGGCCCTAGCCCGGCTCGGCCGGTTTGTCATGCCGAGCGTCGAGCGAGGCATCCGTAGCTGCGTACAGACCACGGATTCCTCGCTGCGCTCGGAATGACAAAGGCTACTGGACGATGACTTCCCCGGTCTCGCCGCGCTCGGCGTGGCTGAGGGCGCCTGGTGGAGTGACAGTACACCAGAACATGTACTTGCCAGGCTTGTCGGGCGCCTTGAAGGTGACCGTCGTGTCGGCCGCGATTGGGAGGTCCAGCTTGTTGTTGACACTGAGCGCCGGGCTGTAGAAGTTGTGCTGGAAGGCCGTGCAGTTGATGATGTTCAGGGTGACGCTGTCGCCGGCCTTGACCACGATGGTGTTGGGCGCGAAGGAGAGGGAGGGAACGATCACCTTCAGCGGGGTTCCGGCGGTCGCCGTCACCCGAGTGTTCTCTGTGTAGGGACCGGGCGCGGCTTCGCCGGTCACGTCAGTCCGCGGCGTGAAGGACGGCTTGGCGGCTGCTGAGCCAGCGGCTGAGGCGGCCGGCTTGGCCGCCGCCGAGGCGGCAGCTCCACCCGAAGCTCCGGCGGCGGCTGGCGCCGGCGAAGGTGACGGGCAGCTGGAAGGCAGCGGCGGGGCCGGTTTGGCGGCGGGGCCGCCCGCCGCGGCAGGTTTGGCCGAGGCCGACCCGGCGGTGGAAGCGGCGGACGGCTTAGCGGACGCCGAAGCCGGTGCGGCCGCCGACGGCGAAGCCGCGGGCGCGGCATTGCCACCGCAGGCTGCCAGCGCCAGTGTCGCGCCCAGGGCCAGGAATCTGAGAGGCTTGAATTCCAGTTGAGACAAAGTGAGCTGCTCCCTTCGGTCTTTACGTGATCGGTTGCTGAAGGCTTAGTCGGTAGAGGGATACAGCGTACGCTGGCTTCGTGCCGGATGGCTGCTGCCCGGAGTCATGCCCACGCGGGCCGAGGCATGACTCGAGTCATGAGTCAGAGCGACTGGATGAAGGAGTTGTCGATGAATTGCTCGGGCTTAGACGCCTGAGCTTTCGCATCGCCGGAAACGGACAAGATGCTGGCAACCGAGGCCGGATCGACTGCCGGAACTTTGGTTTTAGTCAGGACCTTGGCCATCGTCTCATAGCCGACCGTCGCATCCTCAGGACTGGATTTCGTCCACTTGGCCACGATCTTGACCACGTCTGCCTTGTTGGCCGGGTCGGCGGCGTAGGTCCAGGCCTGGGTGTAGCCGCGCAGGAACTGCTTGACGACGTCGGGCTTGGCCTGCAGGTAGGCCTTCGTTACCGTGAGGCCGCTGACGTTCAGGGGGCCGAGAGTCACGCCATCGAGCAGCATGTTGTACTTCCTGGCCGCTTCGGCAGTGAACGGCGGGCCAATCATTCCCGCCGCGATGCCGCCCTGCTCCATCGCCGCCAGGATGGTGGGAAAGGTGCCGCCCGAGGGCGCGATCTTGGCTTTGCCCTCCAGGTTGTACTTTCGCAGGATCAGCCGCGCCTCGAAGTCCGTAGAGGTCCCGGCGGCGGTGACGCCAATTGTCTGGCCGGCGAGCTCGTCGACCTTGGTGTATTTCTTGTTGGCGTACAGGTCGAAGATTGGCAGGTCCGACAGCGTGCCGATCATGATGATTGGCGCGCCGTTCAGGACGCCGCTCGTGACCTCGGCGGCGCCGGTGTTAGCGAACTGGGCCTCACCTGAGGTGATGGCGGGCACTTGAGCCGTGCCGGTCACATTCGTCATAGCCACGTCCAGCCCGTTCTTGGCCCAGAATCCTGCATCCTTGGCGACGAAGATCGGCTCTTGGACGGCGGCGTTCTGCGCGTACACCATCTTGATAGGCAGCAGCCCGCTGGCCGCGGCCGAGCCGGAGGCGGCCGACTTGGCGCTGGCGGCGGCCGGCTTGGCGCTGGCGGAACCTGACGTGGACGCCGCGGGCTTGGGCGCGGCTGATGCGGCCGGCGCTGCGCTCGACGGGGCTGTGGTGCTGGGGGCCGGGGCAGATCCTCCACAAGCCGCCAACAGGGCTGCGCTGAGGATCACGCCACTAAGTGGGCTGCCCAGCTTACACGTCATCTTTGCCTCCTCGGATTTTGCCGGAGTCTACCATTGGCCCGCATGAGCCGAATTCTCGTCAAGAGCGCCTGGGGATCGGACGATCCCACCAAAGCCTGCCTGCCCTTTGTCCGCGCCAATTCGCTGGCCGAGGCCGGCCACGAGGTGCAGTTGTTCCTCGAGGGCGAAGCCGTGGGTCTGATGCGCGACTCCTTGAGCAACGTGTTGGTGCCAGTCGGCTGGCCGCCTCTGAAAGACATCCTCTCCAAGACAGTCGAGCTGGGATTACGCATTCACCTCTGAAACGCTTGCTCAAGAGCCCGTGGGCTCACTGAATCGGACCTCGAGGGGAAGAACGCGGTCTTCGGCCAGCACGGGACATTCGTCGAGCTGGTGGAGTGGGCTGACAAGATCCTCAGCTAAATCTTGAATTCATCCCGCGTGCTGGGCGCGAACAGCTCTTGGACCGCCATGGGGCGCTTGGTGAGGCTCTGGGCGTCCATGTACTCGACGAATTTCTCCAGCGTGGGGCGGCTGGCCTCGATGCCGTAGGGCCAGATGTCGGGGCCCATGACGGAGCGGGCGCGCTCCAGGCTGGGCCACATCCAGGGCAGGGCGTACTGCAGGGCGGAGCTGTCGGCCATTTCCTCCAGGCAGCGGCCCTTGGCCTGGCGGAAGGCCTTGTACAGGCTCATGGCCACCCACGGGTTGTTTTCCAGCACGGCCTCCTTGATGGCCAGCACGTGCATGATGGGGAAGACCTTGGTGCGGCGGTAGTAGTCCATCTCCACCGTCTCGTAGTCGGGGAAGAGGCGGACCAGCTTGCCGTCGTCGTAGGCGCCGGGGACGCGGGCGCCGATGTAGCCGTCCAGGTCGCCGCTGAGCAGCATGTCGTTGAGGCTGCGATCCTTGACCGGCGTGAGGCTGGTATGGGACGGCAGCTCCAGCGGCAGCTTCTCCTCGCGGCCGGGCTGCATCACGCCGCCGCTGAACCACTCCACGTCCTGGGGCCGCACGCCGTAGTCGTCGGCCAGCATGCCGCGGATCCAGACGGCGGCGGTCATCTGGTACTCCGGCACGCCGATGCGCTTGCCCTTCATGTCCTCGGGCTTCTTGATGCGCTCGGGATTGACGAAGATGCAGGAGTGGCGGAAGTAGCGGGAGGGGAACACGGGGATGGCCAATACCGGGAGATTGCCGCGCGAGCGGCTGATGGTATAGGATGAGAACGACAGCTCCGAGGCGTCGAACTCGACGTGGTGCAGCTGGCGCCAGAATGTCTCCTCGACCACCAGCGGAATGATCCGCAGGTCGATGCCCTCGGCTTGAATGCTGCCGTCGCGCAGCCCTCCGATGCGGTCGTAGCCGCGGCAGGCGATGGTCAGCTGAAGGTTATTCCGCAAGGCTCACTCCAAAGTACGAAATGATGGCCGCTTTGAGCGGCTCCTCGAATCCGGCGAAAAAATGGCCGGCGCCCTCGATCCAGTCCAGGCGCTTGGGTTCGGCGAGGGTGTGGAACCAGGGCTCCATGGCCTCGGGCGGGCCATGCTCGTCCAGCCGGCCCTGGACGAACAGCTTGGGCTTGGTGGACGCCTGGACTTCGTCGAGGCCGCCGGTCGAGACAGGCACGCCGATGCCGCACAGGGCGGTGGCGCGCTCGTCTTTGGCGCCGACGATGAGGGCCACGCGGGAGCCGAAGGAGAAGCCGGCCATGACGGCGCGGTCGCGGCCCAGGAAGTCCAACGCGGCGCGGGCGTCCTCCTGCTCGCCGATGCCCTCGCCGTAGCTGCCGGTGCTGGCGCCGACGCCGCGGAAGTTGAAGCGCAGCACGGGCCAGCCCAGCTCGCCGAAGGCTTTGGCGGCGTGGAACACCACCTTGTTGTGCATGGTGCCCCCGTGCAGCGGATGGGGGTGGCAAACGATGGCCGCCAGCGGGGCCTCCGGCTCGCCGGTCTGCAGGATGCCCTCCAACGTGCCGTGAGAGACGGGAATCCGGACGTGCTGAATCAGGCCCGCGATTGTGGCGATAGGGCGATTGTACGGCCAAGTCTCCCCTCGCCCGCCGCGGCGGGCGAGGGCCAGGGTGAGGGCCTTGGTGGGGCGGCTGGTACGCTACGGCGTATGGCGGCCGCTGAGCGAGCCCATCTAGCCTACACGGCCGCCGATGCGGAGCGGCGGACGCCCGAGGTGGGCAAGGCGGGGGACGAGCGCGAGCCGTGGGAGATCGATAGGGCGCGCATCCTGCACTCGGCGGCGTTCCGGCGATTGCAGCGCAAGACGCAGGTCTTCGCGCCGGGCGAGGGCGATTTCTTTCGGACGCGGCTGACGCACTCCATCGAGGTGTCGCAGATCGCCAAGGGCATCGCCATCCGTGTGGGGGCTAATCCCACGCTGTGCGAGGCGGCCAGCTTGGCGCACGATATCGGGCATCCGCCGTTCGGCCATGCTGGCGAGCGGGTGCTCAACGAGTGCATGGCCCAGGCCGGCGGTTTCGAGGGCAACGCTCAGAACCTGCGCGTGCTGGCGGCGCTGGAGATAAAGTCGGACGATTACCTGGGCCTGAACCTCACGCGGGCCTCGCTGGATGCGCTGCTCAAGTACAAGCGGTCGCACTCCGAAGCTCGAGCCCGCGGCGAGGGTAAGTTCTTCTACGACGAGGAGCTGCCGCTCGTGGATTGGGTGTGCCTCGGCGAGCGGGACGAGCGGACGTCGTTCGAGTGCCAGATTATGGAATGGGCCGACGACGTGGCTTACTCGGTGCACGACGTAGAGGACGGCATGTGGGCGGAGGTGATCACGCTGGAGCGGCTGCGGGCTGTGGAGCCGAGCTCGGGCGAGATGGACGGCGTGCTGAGGGAGCTGAAAGGCGTGCTGGCGGCCGGCGCGGAGCGGCAGCGGAAGGCGGCACAGAAGACGTGGAGCTCGTTCGCCATCTATGAGCTGGTGATGGCCGCGACGGCCGAGGCGGTGGACGACGGCGGCCGCGGCGGGCGCTACGGCTGGCGGCTGCGGGTCGAGCCGCGGATGGTAGTCAAGAGCCGCATTCTCAAGGCGCTTGCCGAGGAGCTGGTGTTCAGTGATGCGCGGGTGGCGGCCGTGCAGCCCCGGGCCAGGCGGATCGTGTGCGGGTTGTTCGAGACGCTGACAGCGCGGCCGGAGCTGATCCCTTCAGATCTGCTCACGGGCGATGTAACCCGGTCGGTATGCGACTACATCTCCGGCATGACGGACGACTACGCCGAGACCTCGTACATGAAGCTTTGCGGAGGCCGGGTTCCCTCTCCCTAGCCCTCTCCCGCCGCGGCGGGAGAGGGGATGTTTGGTCGGCTAATCGCTGAGGACTTGCTGGGCGGCGGCGACGCCGGCGCCCAGCTGGACTTTGGCGCCGCACTCCAGGAGGCCACGCTCGATGGCGCCGATGGTGGCCACTACGTCGCTGGCGGTGCAGGTGCCCATGTGGCCGACGCGGAAGTACTTCGGGGCTAAGCCGGGCAGGACGCCGCCGGCGATGGTGACGCCGTTGGCGGCGACCTTGCCGACCAGCGAGGCGTCGACGCCGTCCGGGTAGTACATGGCGCTGATGGTTGACGCCTCGAGGCCGGGTTTGGCCAGCAGCTCGATGCCCAGGCCGCGCATGCCTTCCTGGAAGGCGCTGCCCAGTTTGGCGTGGCGCTGGAAGCGGGGCTCCATACCCTCGGCCAGGATCTGCTGCAGGCTGACGTCCAGAGCGTAGATGAGGTTGACGGCGGGTGTGGCGAAGTAGGCTGCTTTGTCCTGCTCGTAGGCCTGCATGACGGGCAGCCAGTTCTTGATGTCGCAGTAGTAGTTGGGCACGGGCGTCTGGCGCTGGGCGAAGCGCTGCATGGTCTCGTCGCTCAGCATGATCAGGCCCAGGCCGGCGGGCACGCCGATGGCCTTCTGGGAGCCGGTGAAGCAGGCGTCGACTTGCCAGGCATCCTGGCGGAACTCGCAGGCGGCGGTGGCGCAGATGCCGTCGACCACTGACAGGGCGCCGTGCTTGCGGGCCAGCGCGGCCAGCTCCTTGACGGGCGCGATCACGCCGGTGGATGTGTCGACGTGGGTAATGGTGAGGACCTTGGTTGGCTTGGCTTTCAGCGCCGCCTCAACTTTGTCGAGCGCCGGCACGCCGCCGATCTCGCCACTGACCAGCTCGACGTCGTCGGTGTAGCGCTTCAGGATGTCGGCGTAGCGCTGCGAGAACCAGCCGGTATCGACGACCACGGCGCGATCGCCTCGCTCGACGAAGTTGGCCGCGACGAACTCCATGGCCAGCGTGCCGGAGCCAGCCAGCACGAACGGCTGGCCCTTCTCGCACATGAACACCTGGTGCATGCTGCGCAGGGCGCGACCGAAGATGGCGCCGAACTCGGCCTCGACGTGGCTCAGACTGGGCCGCGCCTGGGCGCGCAGCACCTCGGGATCGAACGAGATGGGGCCGGGGATCATGAGCAGCTTACGTTCCATGCTTCGCCTCCCGCGGGTTCATTTGCTGTTCGATTGTCGCATCGCAAGGGTCACGGCGCCGACCAGGCCAGCGTCCTGGCCCAGGCCGGGCGGCACGATGCGGACGCCCCTGGTGGTCGACTCCATGGCGTTGCGGCGCACGCGCTCCTTGACCGGCCCGAACAGCAGCTCGCCGGCCTGAGCCACGCCGCCGCCGATGACCACGACCTCGGGACTGAGGAGGTGAATGAGGTTCACGACGGCTATTCCGAGCATGTCGGCGGCATGGAAGAAGACGGCGCTGGCGAGCGCGTCGCCGTTTCGGGCGGCTTCGGCCACGAGCTCGGCCGTGACGTGTTTGGGATCGAGTTGGCTGCGCCGGCCGGCGACCAGCGCCTCGCCGGCGGCGCGGGCGATGCTGGTGCCGGAGCAGATGATCTCCACGCAGCCACGATGGCCCCAGGGGCATTCGGGACCGTCCGGATCGATGATGGTGTGGCCGATCTCGCCGGCGGTGGTGTTGAAGCCGTCGAGCAGATGGCCGTGCGAGATGATGCCGGCGCCTACGCCGGTGCTGACGGTGACGTATACCAGGTGCTGGGTTTGGCCGTGGCCGCCGAACTGCCATTCGCCCAGGGCGGCGACGTTGGCGTCGTTCTGGACGTGCGCCGGGACGCCGAAGCGGTCTTCCAGCAACTGTTTGAGGGGGATATCGTCGTTGGTGAAGTTGGCGGGGTGGTAGAGGACTCCGGTATGCGCGTCCAGCGGGCCGGGGGCGCCAACGGCGATGCAGGCGATCTCTTGCGCCTGCTTGGCTTGGTCGACGATGTCGAAGATTTGCTGGACCAAGCGGTGGGAGCCATTTTCGCGCTCGGTTAGGGCGCTGGCACGGCGGATGATTTGGCCCGTGGAGCCGGCTAGTGCGGCGCGCAGGCGGGTGCCGCCGAGGTCGAGGCCGACGAAGTGGGTCAGGGTGCCCTCACCGAGGAGCGCGGCCGGAAAGTCGTTTGTCATTCCTCGCTTCGCTCGGAATGACAAAAAATGGATCGCGGGTTTCGGCCAAACTTCTTTAGCCTCTCCCACCGCGGTGAGAGAGGAACAGCACCGCTTGGTGGGCGCGGAGCTCCAGCGTGTCGTCGAGTGGCTCGAGCTTGGCTTCGGGGCCGTACTTGCGTTTTAGGGCGGCCTCCAGCAGGTAATCGGTGAACCACGGGTTCTTGGGCAGCAGCGAGCCGTGCATGTAGGTGCCGAAGCAGTTGCGATAGCGGGCGCCTTCGGTGCCGTCGCGGCCGTTGTTGCCGAAGCCTTTGCGGACGCGGCCAAGAGGCCGGGCGTTGGGGCCGAGAGTGGTGCGGCCGCCGTGGTTCTCGAAGCCGACGAGATCGCCGTCCGCGTAGGACCCGAAATCGGTGCCGACCACGATGTTGCCGATGCAGCGCTTGTCCTTGGCGCGCGGGGCGACGGTCTCGGCGTCCAGGATGCCAAGACCCTGGATGCTGGCGCCGTCGGCGTCGCGATAGCCGTGGCCGAGCATCTGGAAGCCGCCGCAGACGGCGAGGACAGGCACGTCCTGCTCGACGGCTTGCCGGATGGTGTCGCCCTTCAGCTCCAGGAAGTCACGCTCGATGAGGCGCTGCTCGCGGTCCTGGCCGCCGCCGAACATGGCTATGTCCGGCAGATGGTCGAGGCGCTCGCCCTTGGGCAGACGCCACACGTCCAGCTGGATGCCGCGCCACTCGGCGCGCTTGGTGAGCGCGATGACGTTGCCGCGGTCGCCGTAGATGCTCATGCTGTCGGGGTACAGCCAGGCCAGGGTGAGGTTCACAGCTCCCTCGGCAAGAGCTCATAGCCGAGCCTTCCCGCGGTGTCGCGCAAGTCGCGATCCCAGCAGGCGAAGGTAATGGTGCCGGGCGGGCCGGCGGCCTCTAGGGCAGCGAGGTGCATGGCGTCGTACGCCCTGAGGCCGAACTGATCGGCATTGTCGGCTGCATGCTCGAGTAAGTCGGCTTCGACCGGAATGCTGGTGATGTTGCGCCAAAGCTCGCGAGCATTTACGACATGGTCCTGGAAGACCTCGCGGGTGATGCGGCCGTGCCTCGAGGCGCGCGCCAAGCCTGCCCGGAGCTCGACATAGCCGACGGCCACGCAAGCGATACTGGAACCCTCCGCGGATTCAGCCATTCGTTCGGATCCGGGTTCCTTGAGGAACAGTTTCAGCAGGGCGCTGGCGTCAGCGTAAAGGTTCACTCAGGCTGGTCGCAGCCGCGTGCCCACTTGATGTAGTCGGTGCTGGTCTTGCCGTCGTCCCCGGGAAGCATCTCCACCGCCTTAGGCAATTTCCGAATTGGACCGGGATACCGCACTTTGCCTTCCTCGACCATCCGCCGGAGCCCCGGCGGAAGGTTCTCGATGTGATCGGAGAGCGGCTGGAAGCGGACCACCGGCTTGCCTCGGTCAGTCACGATCACCGCTTCGCCCTGACAAGCCTTATCGATGTATTCGCTCAGGTGTGCCTTCAGCTCGCGAATACCAACGTACATAGTGACTATATTCTAGCACTCAGGTGACCACATTTTAGTCCTCCCAGAACTGGCGGACAGCGCCGCTGGCAGCGAGGGCGTGGCGCAGATCGAGCATGGCGGTGTAGGTGGGGATAGCATAGGCAGTGGCGCCTTTTGGGGTGCTCGCCAGGAGCTGGCGGATGGCGCTGGAGTGGCCGGAGGTGAGCTGCAGGCTGGCCGGGGGGAAGCCGGCGTATTTGAGGCGCACGGCCATGTCTTCGGCGCGCGTGCCGCCGACGAGGACGGTGGCGCAGCGGTTGGCCACTTGCTCCAGGTCGACGTCCCAAATCCAAGAGACGTCCTCGCCGTCGGCAATGCGGTCGTTGAGGGCAATGTAGAGGTCAAGGGGCTCGGGGTCGAGCAGGAGGGTGCGGATGAGCTCGTTGAAGCCGACGGGGTTCTTGGCCAGCAGCAGGCGCAGGCGCCGCCCGTCGATCTCGACGATCTCGGTGCGGCCGAAGGCGCCGGAGAAGGCTTGGACGGTGCTGGCGATTGACTCGGGCGGCAGACCCAGGGTGAGGGCCGCGGCGGCCGCGGCGAGGACGTTGTAGACGTTGTAGAGACCGGGCAGGGAGGTCTCGATCTGGAGGTCGCCGACGGCCAAGGTGCTGGGAGCGTCGAGGGCGAGGCGTACGTTCTTTGCGACAAAGGCCGGCATCGGGCGGGCGAAACCGCAACTATGGCAGGCGTAGTGGCCGAGGTGGCCGTAGTAGATAGCCTCGAAGGCGAGCAACGTCCCGCAGCGGGGGCAGTAGATGGAGTCGGCGGCGTGCTGCATCGCTGAGAGCTGCTGGTCGGGGCTGTCCAGCCCGAAGTACTCGACGCGGCAGCTCAGGTTCTGGCCGAGGCTGGCGACGAGAGGGTCGTCGGCGTTGAGGAGGACGGTCGTGTCCGCTGAGAGCCGCGAGAGGGCGGCGGCCCACTTGCTTCCGAGGGTATTCAGCTCCCCGTAGCGGTCGAGCTGGTCGCGGAAGAGGTTGAGGCAGAGGACGAGCTTTGGGCGCAGCTCGGCAATCGCGGCGGGCAGAGTGGCTTCGTCGACCTCGAACAGTCCGGTGTCGCCGCTGGTTTCGAGCAGGGCGGTGGTGATGCCGGACATGAGGTTGGCCCCGGCGCGATTGTGGACGACCTGCTGGCCGGCGGCGCCCAACAGGGCGGAGATGAGGCGGGTCGTGGTGGTCTTGCCGTTGGTGCCGCTGACGAGGATGGAACCATGCTC
>DAIUFO010000048.1:9467-15827 GCA_036844545.1 Chloroflexota bacterium | reverse complement strand
TGTGCCCAGCTGTTACGTGCCCCCGCCCTTACTCACGCCGAAGATCTCGCCTAGGCGTTTCACGATCTCACGCGGGCTGAAGGGCTTGGTCATGTACTCGTTGGCGCCTTCCGCCAGGCCGCGCTCGCGGTCTACCTGCTGCCCTTTGGCGCTGAGCATGATGATGTAGGTCCCGTTGAGGCTGGCGTCGCCGCGGATGCGCCGGCACACCTCGTAGCCGTCGAGCCGCGGCATCATGATGTCCAAGAAGACCAACGGCGGGCGCAATTCCTGGACGCGTTGCAGGCCTTCTTCGCCGTTGCTGGCGGTCACCACCTCGTAGCCTTCGCGCGTGAGCAGGTAGCTCATGGCTCGCAGCGCAAAGGGCTCGTCGTCGATGATCACGATTGGGCCGGGTAGCTTCGGGGTTGGGCTGCCGGTTCCCATCGGTCATCCTCCTCTCAAGCGCGGGGTGCGAGCTGTCTCCGTCGTGCCAGCAAGGCCGCTGTTCGCAGCCAGATTATTCCACTCTTCGCGGTCGAAGGTCGAAGCGGTTACGTCCGTTCCTCGCGCCAGTAGGGGTTGCCCAGGGCCGTCGGAGCCCCGAGCCTGCGTTGAAGCTTCTCGCCACTGGAGACGGCCACGACCAGGATCGTGAACAGGTACGGCAGCATGTTCAGGAAGAAGCTTGGAATGGTGCTGCCGAGGGCTTGCAGGCGGAGCTGGAAACCGTCCACGAAGCCGAACAGGTAGGCGCCGGCCATGACTCGCCACGGGTCCCAGATGCCGAACACCACCAGGCCCACGGCAATCCAACCGCGGCCGGCGGTCATGCCCTCGATCCAGGTGGGCGTGTAGAACAGCGACAAGTAGGCGCCGCCGACGCCGGCCATGCCGCCGCCGATCAGCACGTAGAGATAGCGCCGGGCCTGGACGCTCACGCCCATCGCGTCCGCGGTGGCAGGGCTCTCGCCAATGGCCCGCAGGTTCAGCCCGGGCCGGGTGCGATAGATGAAATAAGCCATCAGCGGCACCAGGATGAACGACGCGTACACCACCGGGTCCTCTGAGAACAGGACCTGCCCGAAGAAGGGAATGTCGGACAGCCCTGGGATCTCGATCCTGGGCAGCAGGGCCGGCGCGACGGCGCCGACGAAGGGCTTGCCGATGAAGGCCGTAAAGCCGCTGCCGAACAGCGTTGCCGCCAAGCCGGTCACGATCTGGTTGGCCCGCAGCGTAATCGTCAGGAAAGCGTGGATCAGGGCCAAGACCATGGCCGCCAGGATGGCGGCGAGCATGGCCAGCCACAGGTTGCCGGTGTCCACGTCGACGATGTAGCCGAACAGCGCGCCCATCAGCATCATGCCTTCGACGCCGAGGTTCAGCACACCTGAGCGCTCGGCCAGGACCTCACCCAAGGCCGGCCACAAGATGGACGTCCCGGACACGATGGCCGCGACGCAAATCGTGACGAGCAGATCAGGCGTCATGGGACGGGAGTCGGGAGTCGGGAGTCAGGGGACGGTTGCGTTTCTGGCTGCATGCTGATGCCTGGCGGGTGGCGACCGACTACCAGCTGGTACCGGCTCAGCAGGTCGCCCATGCCCAGGACGAAGAACAGGATGATGCCTTGCAGCAGGAAGCCCAGCGCCTGAGGGATGCCGACCTGGCTCACAGCGAAGCCCCCGTTCACGAGCGCACCGAACAGCATGCTCACCACCAGGATGGCCATCGGGTGAAGCTGGCCCAGCCAGGCCACGATGATGGCCGTATAGCCGTAGTTGGTCGATATCTGGCCGCTCAGCACGTGGACCACGCCCGAGACCTGGATCATGCCGGCGATGCCGGCCATGCCGCCGCTGACCAGCATGGCCAGCATGATGTTGCGGCGGATGTTGATGCCGGCGTAGTGCGCCGCGGTCGGGTTCTCGCCGATGACCCGCAGCTCGTAGCCCCATTGCGTCCGCGACAGGACGAATAGGAACACGACGGCGCCGAGGATGGGCACGAACAGCCCCGCGTGCAGCTGCCCTTCCCAGAGGCCGGGGAACGTGGCGCTGTCGGGGAAGCGCGGGGTGAAGGGGAAGTTGTGGCCCTCCGGGTCCTTCCAGGGACCGTAGACGAGGTAATTGACCCACAGGATGGCCACATAGTTCAGCATGAGCGTAGTGATGATCTCGTTCACGCCGAAGTAAGCGCGCAGCCAGCCGGGGAAAGCCGCCCACAGCGCGCCCATGATGAAGCCGCCCACGACCATCGCCGGAATCAGCAGGAAGCCCGGCCAATGTCCGGAGGCGCCGGCCAGCTCCACGCCAGTGGCGGCAAAAGCCCCCATGTAGAACTGGCCCTCGCCGCCGATGTTCCAGATGCGGACCCGGAAGGCGACCGCGGTGCCGAGGGCAATGGTGGCCAGCGGGATAGAGGCGGCGAGCATCTGGGACAGGCCGTACGCGCCGCCAAACGAGCCGGCGAAGATGGCGCTGTAGGCCTTGACCGGGTCGTAGCCGGTCAGCCAGATCAGCAGGGCGCCGAACAGCATGCCGGCCACTACGGCCAGGGCCAGGGTGCCGGCACGGCGCCCCAGCGAGAGGTCGGTGCGGCGCTCGAGGCTTACCGTCAAAGTGCCCTAGCCCTCTCCCGCCGCGGCGGGAGAGGGGATTTTTGAGCTGGAGCCGACCATCATCAGGCCGATCTGCTCACGGCTCGCCTCGCCGGACTTCAGGACGGCCAGGATCTGGCCCTCGTAGATCACGGCCACGCGGTCGCTCAGTTGGAGCACCTCGTCGAGGTCCTCGGAGATGAGCAGGATGGCGCAGCCGTCGTCGCGGGAAGTGACGAGCCATTCCTGCACCGCCGCGGTCGCGGCTACGTCCAGGCCGCGCGTGGGATGGACCGCCACGACGACGCGCGGATTGGCGGCCATCTCGCGGGCCAGCACGAAGCGCTGCAGCTGGCCGCCGCTGAGCAGCCGGGTGGTCGAACGTGGGGTGGCGCCGGCGATACCGAAACGCTGGATCAGCCCGCGTGTGAACTCCAGCGCCGCTGCCAGCCGCAGGAACGGGCCGCGGGCTATGGGCGCCTTGTAGTAGCTCTTGAGGAGGGCATTGTCTTGCAGCGGCAGGTTGCCCACGAGCCCCTCGCCCAAGCGGTCCTCCGGGATATGGGCCACGCCAGCCAGGGCCATGTGGCGAGCGCCGCGGCCGGTGACATCCCTACCAGCCAGCACGACACGGCCCGTCGTTGGGCGGCGCAGTCCGGAAACGACCTGCGCCAGCTCCCGCTGACCGTTGCCGGCCACGCCGGCCACACCCAAGATCTCGCCGGCGGTCAGCTCCAGGTCGACGGCCCGCAGCGCCGGCAAGCCGCGATCGTCCAGCGCCGAGACGCCATCCAAACGTAGGGCTACGTCCGGGCTGCTGTGGCGGCTGGGGCGGACCTCAGTTACCACTTCGCTGCCAATCATGAGCCGAGCCAGGTCGCGTGTGGACATGCCGGCCATATCCAGGCCGCCGGCGACCACCTTGCCGCCACGCAGCACTGTTACCCGGTCGGCCACGCTGCGCACTTCCTCCAGCTTGTGGCTGATGAAGATGACGGTACGGCCCTCGGAAGCGATCTGACGGATGGTGCTCATCAGCTCGTGCGACTCTTGGGGCGTGAGCACCGCCGTGGGCTCGTCCAGGATGAGGATGCGTGCCCCGCGCTGGAGCATCTTCAGGATCTCCACACGCTGCTGCTCGCCCACGGACAGCTGCCAGATTGTCCGGTCCGGGTCGACGCGCAGGTGGTAGCGCTCGCTCAGGGTCCGAATGTCCTTCGCTACGCGCTGCTTGTCCAGCCGGAAGGGCGAATCCTTCAGGCCTAGAAGGAGGTTCTCCGCCACGGTTTGGCTGGGCACCAGCTTGTAGTGCTGGTAGACCATGCCGATACCGTGCTGGATGGCGTCGCCAGGTGAGCGCAGCTCCACAGGCTGCCCGTCGATGGCTATCTGACCGGCATCGGGCTTGTACAGCCCAGCCAGGACGCTCATCAGCGTGGACTTGCCCGCGCCGTTTTCGCCCAGCAGGGCGTGGACGTCGCCCCACCTGGCCGAGAAGTCCACGCTCTGGTTGGCGACGACTCCGGGGAAATGCTTGTCGATGCCGACCATCGAAACGGCCAGATGGTCGGTCGTCACAGAAAGCTGATGCCCATCTCCGAGGCCCATTTTCTGTAGCCTACCGTCGGCCGGTCCATGTAGACCTGCAGCTCGGCGTCGAGATCGGTGGTCAGTTCCCACGGTCGCATCGTCTCGATAACGTGCTGGTCTTGGGTGTTGATGCGGTCCTCGAGGTCTTGGAAGACCTCATGCGGAACGTCCAGGTCGTGGTTGCGGACGATCAGCCGGTACCAGCGCGTCTTGTGGGGGCCAACCGGGCAGTAGGCGAAGAAGATGACGAACGCGCCGGCTTCGCTGTCCTTCCTGAGGTGGACCACGTTGGGGACGGCCCGCAGGGTGTAAGTCACGGGCCGCAAGCCCTCGACCGCGCCTTCCTTGGCCACATTCACGATGGTCTCGTTGGCCGGCTGTTCGATGGTGTAGCTGAAGGTCAGCTGGTTGTCCGCGATCTCCGTCCGCGTTTGTGGCGCGCGGGGGTTGCTTGGGTCGCCAATCGTGCCCACGTGGGTGAAGGCAAAATGGTAGGTATCAAGCGTGGCCTCGACCATCCGGCCCACACCGGCTTGCCAGGTCTGCTCGCGCCAGGGCGTGTGTACGAAGCCGTCCTGCTCCAGCTCCGGCAGTTCCAGGACGGGGAACAGCGGCTCAGGGTCCAGGCACACCCAGACCAGGCCGTACTTCTCCACGGCCTGGTAGCTGGGGATGCGCCAGCTCGGGAGCTGCCGGCCTTCGATCTCGATGGCCGGGAAGCTGCCCAGATGGCCGTCGCCGCACCAGCCGGCGCCATGGTAGCGACACACGACGCTGCGCTTTTCAGGGTCGATCCAGCCGATATGCAAGCCGGTGCCGCGATGCGGGCTGGCCCAGCACTTCCACGCCGAGCGGCTGCTGCCGACCCTGTTCGTCCAGCCGAGGCGCGTCCAGCTCCACCGCTGTGGCGACCGGGTGGAAGAAGCGGCGCCAGCCCGTCAGATACGCTTCCTCTCGCTCGACGGCGGACGACACGCGGCCTAGTCCGATGAGGCTATGACGACTTGGGGACGTCGCCGATGACGTTGTCCAGCGCCCAGTTCATCTGCTCGGACTGGACGTAGCCGTCGGCGGTCGACTCCCCCGGCGCCGGCGTGCCCTTGAACATGTCGCCGATGCTCTTGCCGTCGGGCACGATGACGTTGCCCTTGTTGTCCTTGATAGGGCCCTTCCAGATGTCGAGCGTGCCCGCCTTGAGGCCGGCGATGGCGTCGTTGGCCAGCTTCGCTACGTCCGCGGGGACGATCTTGTTAGGGGCCGTGATGGACGAAACGCCGTCCTTCATGTGATAAAAAACCTGGTTGCTCTTCCAGGTGTTGTCCAGGATGGACTGCACGCTCTTGGCGTAGTGCAGGCCCCACACCCAGAAGGGGCAGATGAGCATGTTGTCGGGTGCGTAGCTCGTCTGGTCCGAGTCGGAGCCGACCGAGAAGCGCTTCTTGGCCGCTGCCGCCTGGGCCATGGCGGGCGAGTCGGTCACGCTGGCGAGCACGTCCGCGCCGAGATCCAGCAGGGCATTGGCGGCGGTGGTTTCCTTGGGCGGCTCGAACCAGGTGTTGATCCAGACCATGCGGATCTTGGCCTGGGGGTTGACGGACTGCACGCCGCGGGCCCAGCCGTTCATGTCGCGGATGACCTCGGGGATGGGGAAGGAGCCGATGAAGCCAAGCACGTTGCTCTTAGTCATCTTGCCGGAGATGATGCCGGCCACGTAACGGGCATCTTCCTGGGCGGCGCCGTAGGTGGACAGGTTCGGAGCCGTCTTGAAGCCGGTATTGTGCTCGAACTTGACGTCCGGGTACTTCTTGGCGGCGGCCAGCATGAAGTCCATGTAGCCGAAGCTGGTGCCGTAGATGACGTTGTTGCCCTTCTGGGCGAAGTCCTCGAACACGCGCTGGGACTCCGCGCCCTCGGGCACGTTTTCGGCGAAGGTGGTTTCCACTTTGCCTTTGAGCTGCTGCTCCAGGTACTTGCGGCCGTCGTCGTGGGCGTTGGTCCAACCCTTGTCGTTGACCGTGCCGAGGTAGACGAAGGCTGCCTTGACGATCTTCTGCCCGGAAACTGAAGACTGGGCGGATGCTGCCGGCGCGGCGGCGGGCTTGGAGGCGGCCGCCGAAGCTGCCGCGGCGGCTGAGCCGGAGGCCGCCACTGACGCGGCGGGTTTGGATGCCGCTGCCGGGGCTGCCGCGCTG